>JBDTLZ010000111.1:0-12161 GCA_039934515.1 Ginsengibacter sp. | reverse complement strand
GTGTAACTCCATTTGCTTTAATCTGTGTAATCCCCGGTTAATAAATTCATTCAATGTGCTTCAACAAAACTCTCGTTATTTCTTCCGTGTTTCCTTCAAAATGATGGCCTCCCGGAAGTATTTCGTGCGTATATTTTTTTAAAGTAATTTTATTCAGTGCCAGTGTTTCTTCGTCACTGCCGGTGATTATAATAATAGTTTTACCAACGAGTTTATTGATTTCTGTTACTACATCCATACTTCTTTGCTTATTTCCGCCAAATATATCAGACCAATGTATTTCAAAATCGGTGCTACCGGAAGAAGCCATGATAAAAGAAGCTATTACGTTTTGATTAATATCTTTTGAAAGCCTGTTAACCACAAAAGGCAACACATCGGCGCCAAAGGAATAGCCAACAAAGATAATGTGCTGGTTTGCCCGCCCGGCTATTTTTTTAACCAGGTAGTTGTCTATATCGGTTGCGGTTTGTTCGGGTGTCTTTTGCTTCCAGAAATAAGATTTCGCGTTCCAGGCAAAAACATCGTAGCCACTATCGTTGAGTGATTTACATAAATTATTCGAAAATGTGTTTAAACCGCCATCGCCGGTTATATAAAAGATTGCCGGTTTATCGTGGGTTCCGGCCCATTCCTTTACCGGAAGGTCCTGGGCAAAAGTTGCGGACACTAATAAAAATGTTATTGACGAAAGGAGCAACAGGAACTTTCTTTTCTTCATAAATTTACAGATCAGGGTTGCATAACTTTATTTAATGCGGCAGGTAGTTGCAGCAGGTCAAAATCATTTTCATAAACCAGGAATTTATCTTCCCATATGGTTGCATATTTTTCTTTAAAATCGCGCAAGCCATGGTAGTGTTTAAAACGTTTTAATTTCTCACCCGCATATTTAATAAGTTGTTCTGCGGGGCCTTGCGGATCCGTGATGCCTGTCATAGGCACAAGGCCGAGATTTATGTAACGGCGTTTATTTTCCTTTGCATAGTCCGTCATTTTTATGATGAGGGCATCCATAGCGCCCGCCGGCGCACCAACAGATTTCCTGATCAGGTCATAAGTACACTCATCAGGTGAATAATCCGGTATGATATTTAGAAATGCAGCAACATTTCCTTCTGCATCAGTTATGGTAATAACATCCTGTTGCCTTATTTCGGCGGCATCAAATATACCCTGTGAAAAAACCTGTTCTTCCTTGTCAAAAGCATGCAGCCATTCATCTGAAATTTTATTAAGTTCCTGTACCAGGCTACTCCCGAGTGGCGCCTTATGTATAGTAGTGGTGAAGCCCTTTTTCTGAAGGCCGTTCAAGGCATTGCGCAATGACTTTTTATCTTTTCCTTCCAGGGTGAAGTTGTCAGCATCCAGTATTGCTTCCTGCCCGATAATCATTTTTTGTTTCCGCAACTGGTTAAACCATAAAATGCTGTTTACATCCACGCGATAAAATGCGGTTCGTAAGCCCATTCGTTTGCATTGCTGATAAAATTCAGCCAATACTTCTATCTTATTTTCTTCTGCACATACAGGTTCTTCCAATACAATTGCAAAGCCATTGGCAATGCGATATGAAACAAATGCGTCGTGCATGTCGGAAAAGAAAAAAAGCTTATCCCGATAAATTTTAAAATAATCTACCGAAGAATTTCCATACTGGGCTAGCAGAAATTTTGCCTTTTCTCGCCCTGATTCATTCGAAGGCTCTATTTTGAGGAAAGGTTTAATGAGTGTAAATAATAGGAAGCCCCAGGCTACAAAACCCAATAAATGAATAAGCGCTATAAACTGGTGGCCGAAGGGCGTGAGGGGATGCAGTGGCTTACCACCAGCCAATAAAAAACTTTCAATTGTGTAAATGAGCGATTGACGCCACGTAAAGTCAATACCAAAATGTTTGACATCAATAAAATAAAAACTTACAAACCCAAAGATCAACACAGATAAAAAAATAATACCTACTGATAATAAACCGAGCCGGATCCACTTAAGACTACTGCTTACGCGATATTGACTACGGCTTAACAATAATAAAATAATTATAACACCGGCAAAAATAGCCTCTTCATAATCCCATGCTTTTGCCAGGTTTCCTATAAGGGACAACATTGAAAGTGTAAGCGCTAACCGCCATGCATTCTTTAATCCTTTAAACATAAATGCAGAAGTGATCAGCAATGCCAGCCCTATAAAAAGCACCAGTACATTTGAGGCGCTAATGGCTTCCAGTGGAAGAAATTCCCTGATCAGCCTAAGGCGGAGATGCAGGGGCGGCGTTACGACAGAAATAATATTTATAAGCCCCAGCGTGAATATAAGTAATGCCGGTACTATCCTCACAAACAAATGCCTCCCTCTCCACGCGAATGCCAGTATTCCAAATATCATAGGAAGCCAGAACTCGAATACCCGGTATAAAACTGTTATAGAAAGAGCCTGTACGGTTGAGTATCCATATAGTTCCAGTATATAAACCAGGGATATTTCCACGGCTCCCAGCCCACGTAAAAAAGGAGAGCTCACCATTAACAGTACAGATACTATATAAGCAATTGCTGCCACCGTAAGCGATGCAGGAAGGCCCAAAGCGAGCATCGCAATAAACAGGTGAAACATTCCTGTAAACTCCACCCCGGTTGAAAATAAAATAGTACCCACGTATTTCCTATTATCTACATTGGCCGCAAAAAGTTCATCGACCACAGGAGCTATTCGCGGAAATTTATTTTCAATAAAACTGTATAATTTTCCCTTTTTCTTAAGGGATCTTGCTATTAATATAATTCCGGCCAACACACCAACAACCATAATCAAACCAATCCATGCACTTTGCAGATGTTTGTTTGCCGACAATGCAAAAAGGATGATTACAGGAAACCCAACCAGGAAAACGGTAAGAAGGCCCGCAAAAGCATAAAGCCCGCTTGATTGATGTATTTGCGTTTTATTAAAGCCCCTGCTTCTTAATTGTGACGGAGTATATGCAAGGGCGCTTACACCACCTGCCGGTAAAAAAATGCTTAAAAAGTTCCTTTTCAAAAAAAGCTCTATGGCATCAATCCATTTTAAAGAAAGGTTAATAGAAGCAAAGCTACTTACATACATGCCGCTTTGAAGAAATACATAAAGAATTGTTACGGCAAAACCGGCAAGAAGCCAGCGGGGATCCGCATTTTCAATATTTGGAATAATTTCCTGGAGCTCTTTCCGTTCGCTTCGAAAAAAGATAAATGCCAGCAACACCATTAATGCTGCTAAGATTTCCCTCCAATATAATTTTGCAGAAAATGATTGTAGTCTTTTATATACAGGCCGGAAGTTCAGTGATTTTTATGTAAAGGTATGAAAACAAAAAATGTATGCCAACGTAGGACGGCATTTGCATCGAAGTGTAGCAATATCGTTTTAGAAATCCAGTCCTTTTCCCCCAATTACCTCCAGTGAATTTCCTTCAGGCTTACCATCTATTAAAGGCATAGCCTTTGAAATCAACTCCATGCAACCCTGGATTTTTAATGAATTATCATGGTCTTCTTTTGTATCCCAAATTTCACTCACAAACACGCAGTCTTCATCCTTTGTATCCTTGTAAATAATATAGTGATGACATCCTTTTGCTGTTGAGACCAATTTTGCCGCTTGTAATAGAACTGAAATAAGCTCATCTCTTTTCCCTTCATACACCTTAAATTTTCCCTGTAATCCGTATTTGTTCACTTAACCCTGTATTAATGAAATTCAATTTAAATAATTTTTTGCTTCCAATATATTTTAAGCACTTTCAAAAAACGCGCGTTCCTGGGTCAAGCCTTGATGTTTTGGAAGAATATATGTTTACAAACTGCATAAAAACTGCCATATTACATTTATTTATAATGCAAATAAATGAAACTAAAAGAATATTAAAGACTATTTGATCTGCGTCGTTCATTTAGGAATACAATAAATGATCCGGTTTAGAGTTAATTAAGTAGAATATTGAGTTCAATTTAAAGTGTTAAGGCAAACCACTCCCAAAGAGTGGTTTTTTTGTGCTGCTGCCTGTTTGCCTCGCTTAATACATAATTTATAATCTATTACGGGTATTTTGAGGGGTGGTACTTAAAATCCATAACTAAAAACAGTCAGGGTATCCAACTGGCTTAGCTATAGAAGCTTCACCCCGGATCTTGAAACAGGCACTATTATAAATGCTATAATTTAATTACTTTGTGACAATATTGCATGGTAATATTTTATCGTAGTATAATTTCAATATCGACCTTATGAAATACCTCTACCCAAAAAAGGAATTATTGGTGATTGTTTTTGTAACCGCGGCAACAACCGGCTACAGCCAACAATATTTTTTTACAGATGTTGCCGAAAGTGCATTTAAAAATACTGCGCAAAAAAGGGTTATAATCCCTTCCCGGTTCAGAACTCTTTTACTGAACAAGACAGCAATGTTACAATTCCTCCTGGCAGTTCCGGCAGGCGGTAACAGCAATCGAAAACAGGATAAGTTCATAATCGGTATCCCTATGCCGAAAGGAGATACGGCAAGATTTTTTATCTGGGAAAGCTCCGCTATGTCGCCCGAACTGGCTTCGAAATTTCCGGACATCAAATCATATTCGGGGCAGGGTATAACTGATGAGACGGCAACAATAAAAATTGACTGGACAGAATTTGGATTTCACGCAATGGTATTATCTCCCGTTACCGGTTCTGTTTTTATTGATCCATATTCGCTGGGTACTGTAACAAATTATATTTCTTATTTTAAGGAAGATCTAAAAAAAAACGATCTCTATATAGAACTGGCACCAAAAAACGTGCGGGCCGGCGCCAACAAGCCCCTCACAACCAATAATGTGTTAGCGGGCGCTTGCCGTGGAACACAATTATATAAATACCGGCTGGCCGTTGCATGTACACACCAGTATGCCATTGCTGCAACAGGTGTAAGTAATCCTACAATTGCTCAAGCGCTCGCAAAAATTGTCACTACTGTGAATAGGGTAAATGGTGTATATGAAAAAGAAGTGGCGGTAACAATGGTGCTGGTCGGAACTGAGAATAACGTAATCTTTACAAATGTGCCCACCGATCCATTCAAAGGCAATGACGATGGAACCATCCTTATTGATGAAAGCCAGCATGTGATTGATTCTGCAATTGGAAACAATAATTATGATATCGGTCACACTTTTAGTACGGGTGGCGGCGGCCTTGCGGACGTTGGTGTCGTTTGCCGTTCGGGATTAAAAGCAAGCGGCATAACCGGGTCACCAAGTCCTACGGGTGATGGATACGACATAGATTACGTGGCACACGAAATTGGCCACGAGTTTGGCGCCAATCATCCTTTTAACAGCATTTCCGCTAATTGCGGAAGTAACAACATCAACTACCCAACTGCCTATGAACCCGGCAGTGGCACTACGATTATGGGTTATGCAGGAATTTGTGGCACAGATAACATACAGGCCCACAGCGATCCGTATTTTCATACCATTAGTTTTGATGAAATAAGCAATTATTTACAATCGGGCGCCACCTGCCAGGTAGTTGTATCTACAGGAAATACTCCGCCACAGATTACTGCAATGAATAATAACGGGTTAAACATCCCATTGAGTACACCTTTTACATTAACGGCTTCTGCGACCGACGCAAATGGGGATGCTATAACCTATGATTGGGAAGAATGGGATGCTGGCCATGGAGGACCATGGAATGGCGGCGGCACTACAACTACCGAACCGCTTTTTAAAAGCCGCATCCCTAAAACAACTGGTAGCAGAACGTTCCCGGACATTGCCGTAATACTGGCAGGTTATCCTTCCAGTCCCCCGGCAACTATGGGGGGCTTAAAGGGCGAGACATTACCTTCTCTTGGGAGACCTGTAAAATTCAGGCTAACGGTAAGGGATAATCGCGCCGGTGGAGGTGGGGTCGTCACTGGTGGTGATGGTTGTCAAACGGGGTTTACCAATATCTTCCAGGTAAATACCATTACAGGTACGGGCCCATTTATCGTGACTGCCCCGGATGGCGGAGAGATATGGGCTGCCAATAGCACACAAACAATTACATGGAATCCGGCGGGTACGGCGGCGGCACCAATAAATTGCACAAATGTGACCATTCAACTATCCACAGACGGAGGCAACACATACCCCGTAACCCTATTGCCCAATACCCCTAACGATGGAACAGAGCAGGTGACATTGCCGGCGTCTGCAACCGCTACAGCCGTCATAAGAGTAACGGGAGATAACAATATTTTTTTTGATATATCAAATGGCAATTTTAAAATAGTTGGCCCTTACATTTCTAAAGCCAATGGCAACTGGAATAATCCTGCCACGTGGCTTGGTGGTGTTGTGCCATCAGCCGGTGTTGATGTCATTGTACAACATACCGTAACGGTAACTGCCATTGCATCCTGCTACTCGCTTACTGTACAACCGACCACAGGTAACCTTATTATAAATAACGGGATTCAATTAAACATTACTCATTGACTCATATTGAATTTCCCTGGTAAAGAATTGAAACAACCCAGGCACAAAATCTGTCAATTGTAAGCACCCTGGAAGGGCAATTGCAAGATAATAGAACCGGCATGACTCACTGGACTTCGGCGGACTAATACCTAGACATCAAAACAAGATTTATTGCATTCCGGCATCATTGATCGCCGCTATTGAACATACTTTTATTATTGACTATTTTTCTTTTATTGCCAAGTAACTGCCTGATAGTCGCCAGGTGTGAAAGCATTACCAGGGGTACGACGCAACATGGTAACCAAATGAATGGGAAATATGCAATTGCAATATTGGGTTGATCAAAAGCAAACTTTTGAAATGGCAACGGGACTGACAACACTGCAATAACTACAATATTTATCAGAAGCCCAAGACAAATGATATTCCATAATAAAAGCATTTTGCGACCGATCCGATGCTTTACGAAACCAAAGTAAAAAACCAGGGGGGCGGTGACCCCCGCTATGATGTCAAAATTTCTTCCTTCGAATGTCATCATCTGTGGAACGACTTTATTAGCAAATAGCCAAAATAAAACAAGCTCAACAGGAATTCTGATTGTATGTAAAATGGTAAGGGTCTTCGCGTTTAAGTTGTCAAGAAATCTTCTTCCGCCGGGTGTTACGAAAAGTGCAACAATAAAAAGCAATGGAGGCAGCACCAGGAGTAAAAACCTCGGTGGGTTTGTATGCATGTCGGTATAAAAGCCCCGGCGCCCAATGAAAGTTTGCAGGATGAGCCAAAACGTTAATAGAACCAGGGTTGTTTTGTAATTAATAGTTGCCACACAAAAAATCAGGGCCGTAATAATTGTTGTGATAATAAAAACCAGACTAATGTAGGTCGGTAAGTTGCCCAATGTTTCTTATTTGTTGTAGCCTTCTAATTTCTAAATATAACTCATTAGGAGGATAATCTACTATTATCAGGGATGCATTCCAACTTGTCGCAACACTCAAATCATGAAATTTATCCAATAGCTAATAACGCTCAATAATAAGAAGAGTTGTTCCTCTTTAGGGGTTAGGGGCAAGAGCGACAAATTGGAATGCACCCATTATCAGTCCATACCTGATGCACCTATCTTTTCATATGATCTGGCGGGTGATACTGCTTATATGTATCGGGTTAAAAAAAAAGGCATGGTACTGTCAAAATCAATAAAAGTTCTTTAATGTCATAGACCTGATGGCAATTGAGGGTGTGAGCATTACTTATAAATCTTTTCTTGCTGATACTTCATTTTAGATATAAAAAAAAAGCTTATGGAACCTTTTGTCAAAAAGCTGGTTCCGGAAAATATTAAAGGCAAATCAACCGATCTGGAACACCCGGTAACGAGAGACACAAGGGATCAAGCCCTGGAATCTTTCCAGAGGGCTTGCAATAGAATGCTTATTATTAAAACCTGGCATAAGCTTACCGGCTTTGGCAGTGCGGAATTTTTACAGATAAATCCCGAAGGAAAAGAGTGCACCCGGCTTGCTGAAGCCGGTGATTATATTCGAATTGATGTACCAGGCCCAGGCCCTGCTTCCGGAGACGGCTATGATTGGGTGACAGTGGAAACTATTGAAGGCCCTACAGATCCTGGTGCCAAAAACGAAAGTTTTGGCATGCGGGTACGCGCCTGCAAAAATCCAAATGGACACGGTAACGATACTGCACATTTTTTTACAGGTGATGCCACATCAACCTTTATCGTTAACCGGAAAAGTAATACCGTTTCGGTATCTTACCACGGGCGTAACGAAGTGCCGAATACCCGTACTGAGAAATTAAAAGATTCTGTAAGAAATGCCCTCGTAGGTACGGGGGCATTGATTGGTATTTCAGAAATGCAATGGTCAGGATTGATAAAATCTTTTTTAGAGGAAGACATCTAAATATTTATTTCTATAATGGGCACCCACTTAGCGCATCATGTTCAGATGGCCTTTTTGTGCAGTATTTGCAAATTTCAACAACAGCTAAAATATTGAATTACAATCCCTTGTTTACTTAAAAAAGTTATCATGTTTTTGGATGATTCCCGCAACAATCAGGTACTCCCGGTCACGCCCAGGCGTGTCTTAAGAAACGTAACCAGTTGCCATGCATGATATTTTCAATATCTTCTTTTGAATATCCTCGCTTTTGCAACAACGCCGGAATTTTTTGCAGGTCTGCAATTGTGTTGACATCATAAGGACATTGTTCGGTACCATAGGCGCCATCCAGATCGGAGCCTATTGCAGTGTGCCATGTATTACCGGCAAGTTGGCAAATGTGATCTATATGATCAATGAGAATTTCAAGATTACAATTCATTTCTTTTGGTGAGGATATTCCTATTTGCCAATTAGGAACCATCATCCACGCGTCTAAAACGCCACCAATGACCGCCCCCCTTTCGATCAGTGCTTTTAGCTGTTCATCACTGAACTGGCGATTGTGTGGCACCAATGCGCGTACATTATTATGACTTGCCCATATATGCCCGTTAAAATTTTCAAGTGATTGCCAAAAGCACTCATCACACAAATGTGTGGCATCAAGTATAATATTGAGGCGTTCCATTTCTTTAAGAAGAGATATCCCTTCCGGGCCCATCAGCCCGGATGCGTTTGTGCCATTGGCATAGCGCCCGGGACCATAATGGGCCGGGCCTAACGCCCTGAGCCCGTTTTGCCATGCTTTCTCCAGGTAATTAACTGTTATCAAAGAATCGGCTCCTTCAAGACTAAGAATATAACCGATTGGCTTTTTTTTGTTTTCGTCGCCGTTGCCATCGTTCCAAAGGGCGATATGGCTGTCAAGGGAGGTCACGTCATTTACCTGTACCATTTCCCCGGCAAATTCCATAGCATGGTACCATTCAAGCTGGCCCCGCGTTTGAGCCCATGCCTGGGCCGGTGAATGCCAGCCGGGCAACTCATTACCAGGCGCCACATACCGGGCAATTTGTGTTGCTACAACCAATCCGATATTTCCTTTTCTGAGCTCAGGTAATGATACGGTTGCGTGTGCCCGGTCGGGCTTATCCGTTAACCCTCTTTCCCTGCGATTAATCTCCTCAACCGGCCGCGTAAGATCGCGGTTCCATTCCATCGCATTCATACTCAGATCAAGATGGGCGTCTATTATAAACATAGCATTTGAAATAAATTATGAAGTCTTAAATGTTAATTTTTCTATCTCTTGCAATTATCTTCCATTCATTTGTAATTTCATTATTTTCAACTGTTATAGCCCGCTCATATAATGCGCAGGTTGGGCAAATATGAAAAGGTACTCCGTACAACACATCGCCCACTTTATAAGAATGGCCTGCGCCTGTTTCTGCCACCAAATGCTCTTCACTTTGACTTATAAATTTTAATTCCGGTGCGTTTAAAAAATAAATACGGTGCGCCAGGTCATTTTCTGCAGAAATAGATTTATGCCCGAGATCGAGACACAATCTTGTTTCACCAGGCAAAGAAATTATTCGCGAGATAACCAATGCCGCGAAAGAAAAATTTTGTTCCGCACACAGATCGTGGTAACCTTTATCCCAATAAATAAATGTTCCGGGACTGCATTCAATATCCAATCTTTTTGCATGAATGGGGTATGTGGGTGATCCACCTGCAATAATAACAGGCACACCAAATCCTTTATCAATAAGCTTTTGCTGCATCACTTTTACCGGTTCAAAGGCCGCATCGCACTCGGCCGTGCGTGTTCGCAAATCTGCTGCCCTGATATGCCCATCGTATGCATGCAACCCGCTCACCTGAACTCCCCTGAGCTGTGACAGGCTTTCATATAATTTAATCGCGTTCTCCCCAGGCTCAATACCAGTACGTTTCATGCCAACATTCAAATCAATGTATACCGTTATTTCTAATCCCTGTTCCACCGCTATCCCGGAAATAGATTCTGCGGCAACAAGGTTATCAACCAGGCAGGAAAATTTTGTTGACGGATATTTTTTTATCAACTCAACAAACCGTTTAAGTTTAGGCCCAACAGGTTGGTAGGCAAGTAAAACATCCGGCGCATTCACCATACCAAGCATTTCAGCTTCTGCTATTGTCGCACACTTGAACCTGGTGATACCCGAATCCATCATTAAAACAGATGCTTCCCTGGTCTTGTGGGTCTTGACATGCGGCCTTAATCTCTGTACCTCATCAATCATTGATATTACTTCGCGAATATTATCCTTAACCCTATCCGGATAGATAATTAAAGCAGGTGAATCAACGCTATCGATATCTTTAATAGGATACCATTCACTCATTCTTTTTTATTTTAATTTACTGGATGCTGCTAATACAATTCAAATATTACTTCGATTTCCACCGGGATGTTATCGGGCAATGAACCCATGCCTACAGCACTTCTTACCCCTACCCCGTTATCTTCGCCCCAAACTTTTTTAAACAGTTCACTACATCCATTAATCACATAAGGATGCTTTTCAAAATCCGCCATGCTGTTGACCATGCCCAGCACTTTTATAACTCGTTTTACTTTGTTGAAACTGCCAAGGTTTCCTTTGATAGTTGACAATATTGACAATCCAACCTGTTGTGCAGCTTCTTTCCCTTCGTCCATATTCAGTGTATCGCCAATTCTTCCTTTAATGAGACTGCCATCTGCCTTGAACGGGCCATGGCCCGACACATACAAATGGTTTCCATCAATAAGAAAGGGCTTATAGACGCCCATAGGCGTTGGAGCAGGAGGCAGTATTAGCCCGGTCTGTTCGAATCGTTGATCCGGAGTGAGATTTTCCATGTAAAAATTATTATTATTATTAAAATTTTAAATTATTTATGTTGAAAATGTAAATAAATAAGTTTACAAATTTGAAAATATGGACCCTGTAAAGCGACTAATCATTTATACCATTTATACAATAAAATTTAAGAGCAGCACCCCTGTTAAGCCAATCAACGAAATTATTGATTCCATAGCCGACCAGGTACGAATGGTATCTTTGATGCTCAAATTAAAGTATTCTTTGAAAAGCCAGAATCCCGAGTCATTTACATGAGAGAAAAAAAGGCTTCCGGCTCCAATTGACAATACCATAAGGTTGGGGTTGGCATGTGTAGGGATAATCAATGGCGCCACGATACCGGCAGTAGTTAAACCCGCCACTGTTGATGATCCTACGCAAACCCTTATGATGGCGGCGATGAGCCATGCAAGAACCAGCGGCTGTACATGCATGCCGTTAAGGCCAGATGCGATCTGCTCACTCACCCCACTATCTATAAGTACTTGCTTAAGCCCACCGGCACTACCTATTATTAACAATATCATGGAGATGTCTTTTACGGCATCTGCATAGAGCAGCATGATACTTTTAACACTTTTTCCCTGTCTTATTCCCAATGTATAGGTAGCAAACGCTAAGGCAATGAGCATAACAATAGCGGGATCTCCTACAAACGAAATAATGTGGGTAGCTGGTACGGGAAGTGAAATAATATACGGGATCAGTGTTGTCGCCATTAGAAGGATAACAGGCAATAAGGCTGAGATCAAACTGCTGCCGGTACCAGGTAGCTGGTCAGGAAGTAAAGAAGCAGGTTGAAAAGTTTCTAATGGTACCGAATGTATATTTTTTAAAGCCCGCGAAAACAA
>JBDTLZ010000110.1:0-5455 GCA_039934515.1 Ginsengibacter sp. | reverse complement strand
TCCAAATGCCTGTCAAAACGCTCAAACTCTGTAAAAAAGTCCGCATCGGGAAAGTAACTGTCAAGTATGCCGACCGAGTCGTTCTTATCCAGGGCGGCAATTAAATTATTACCGGTATCTTTTATTGCTTTCATATGCCGCGGTGCTATGTAACCGCCAGCCCCTATCAATGCAAAGTTTTTCATGAGTTATCTGGTTCTTTTTAAATGGTTCTTTTCTAAAATATACTCCTGTTTACTTTCTGGGCAAACTGCCACATTATTTTTGTCAAAGATTAATTTTATTCCGTACTCGCTCATCCATCCCACATGCCTGGCGGGGTTTCCCACAACCAATGAATAGGGGGCTACCTCTTTAGTAACAACAGCCCCGGCGCCTATAAAGGCAAATTCCCCAATATTGTGACCGCATACGATCGTGGCATTTGCCCCAATCGACGCTCCTTTTTTGACAATGGTTTTCTTATACTCTTCTTTGCGGCTAACAGCACTTCTCGGGTTGATCACATTGGTAAAAACCATCGAAGGACCCAGGAAAACGTCGTCTTCGCAAATAACGCCTTCATAAATCGATACGTTATTTTGAACCCTTACATTTTTTCCCAGGACAACCCTGGGAGACACGACCACATTTTGCCCGATGTTGCAATTGTCTCCAATAATACAGCCTGGCATAATATGGCAAAAATGCCAGATCTTGACGCCTGTACCAATAGCGCAACCCTCGTCTACAACGGCAGTTGGATGTATAAAATAATTTATTTCCATTTTTAAAATGGGCGCAAAGTTAGCAAACTATTGTCTTTTTAAATAAGCCCCTGATTATAATAACGATCCGGGTATTGATATTATTTAAACAGTGATAAAAATGTGAATATTTAGTGGGTAGTACTTCAAAGAGATAAATGAAAGGCTGGTAACTGGTAAACCTGTTGACCCCGATTATTTTTTTGCCGGTGACAAACTAACACTGGAAATCAGCAGAAAATCCCATCAAAATTAATGCCTTTTGGAGATATTAAATAAAATTTGGCTGCGTTTTGAAGGTGTTAATTTGAATTCAACTACTCTTCAGAGAAGCAGGTATGCTAACCCGTTATAGTAGTATATATTTTATCCTAATATCTTGTGCCCGTGCAGGTTAAGATTATTTTAATTTAGATTTTAATTAGGTCTTCTGCTCAATTACCTTTGCGCCATGCATTATGCGTCTGTTGAGAATTTAAATAAATCTTTTGGAGTTCGAAAGCTTTTCAGTGATATAAGTTTTTATGTAGAGGAGGGGGATAAAATTGCTTTCGTTGCCCGGAACGGCAGCGGGAAATCAACCCTTCTGAGGATAATCGCCGGCCTTGATACTGCAGACGAAGGCACGGTATGGGTGCATAAAGATGTTAAGGTGATCATGTTGCAACAAGACACAGCATTTGATAATGACAAATCAATATGGGATAATATATTAAATCTTGATAACCCGGTGGTGCGGATAGTGAAAGAGTATGAAATGCTGTTGGAAGAAGATATCCACGACGAAGATCGAATAAGCGAACTAGTTACTGAATTAAGTGAGGCCAACGCCTGGAGTTTTGAAAGTGACCTGAAACAGATCCTTGGAAAACTAAACCTGCACCATCTTAAAGAGCCTGTAAAAAATTTAAGCGGCGGGCAACGTAAAAGAGTAGCGCTGGCCCAGGCGCTCACAGAATCCCAGTTGCACGAAGGAAAATGTCTCCTGATTTTGGATGAGCCTACGAACCACCTTGATGTTGATATGATAGAATGGCTCGAAAATTTTTTAGCAACCAATAAAAGCACCCTACTCCTTGTCACCCATGACCGATATTTCTTAGACACGGTGTGTAATGAAATTATTGAGCTGGATGATGAGAAATTATATGTATATAAAGGGGATTACGATTATTTTCTTGAACAAAAATCATTGCGGCTCGAAGTGCAACAGAGCGAATTACAAAAGGACAAAAACATTTTTCGTAAAGAACTTGAATGGATGCGCAAGCAACCTAAAGCCCGCACTACGAAGTCAAAGAGCAGGCAGGATGCATTTGCCGATGTTGAAGAGAGAGTCAGCCAGCGAAAAGAGGTCGCGGAAGTGTCTCTCCAGGTGAAAATGACCCGTCTCGGTGGAAAAGTGCTGGAGATGAAAAAAGTATATAAAGCATATGGCGATAAAGTGATCATGAAAGGGTTTGATTATACATTTAAGAAAGGAGAGCGCATAGGAATTGTTGGGAAAAATGGTACAGGCAAGTCAACCTTTTTGAAAGTGGCACTCAACATTGTTCCACCCGATAGTGGAAAAGTGAACCATGGCGATACCGTCGTTTTTGGCAATTTCGCGCAGGAAGGACTGCAATATAAAGAAGATAAAAGGGCTATCGAATATGTCAAGGATTTTGCCGAATTTTTTCCGCTGGCGGATGGCAGTAAGATAAGTGCAACACAATTTATGGAGAAATTTGGTTTTACCGCCCAGCAGCAGTTTACTCCTCTCAGTAAATTAAGCGGCGGAGAAAAAAGAAGGCTTCATCTTCTCAGCATCCTGTTTCGAAACCCCAATTTTTTGGTATTGGATGAACCAACCAACGATCTTGACTTACAAACCTTACGTACGCTTGAAGAGTTTTTACAGGATTTTCCCGGTTGCATTATAATAGTAAGCCACGACAGGTATTTTATGGACCGGCTCGTTGATCACTTGTTTGCTTTTGAAGGCAATGGAGAAATCAAGGATTTTCCGGGCAACTATACACAATACAGGATGTGGAAACAATTGGAAGAAAACAAACCCCAGGGTCCAAAAAATAATGTACAACCGGCAATAAGCAATGAAAGGCCAAAGCATAATGCCGGCCAGGCCATCCCCGGAACTGCCAATAAAAAACTTACTTTTAAAGAAAAGAATGAACTGGAAACATTGCAAAAAGAAATACCTGACTTAGAAAAAGAAAGGGAACTGCTACAAGTAAAAATGAATAACGGCGGAATGAACTTTGAAAAATTGCAGGAAGCTTCTGAAAGAGTCAACGAAATTATTGTACTACTTGACCAGAAGGAGATGCGGTGGCTGGTGTTGAGTGAAAGAGAGGTAAGTAAATAAAAAAAAAGTTGTTTGGCCCCGAAAATTGGTGGTGGCGGAAGACAGTGATCTTTAGGGTTCGTATCGGGTTAAATTGAGCCACTTTTAAGGATCAAATGAATAACATTAAATTTCAAAACTCCTCCGGCCTGAGAAAAGTAAGTGCACCCATCCGTCATATTCATTAATTTTATTTCCTTTGTTTTATCACACAATCAATTCCTGTAAATGAGAAAATTTCTAAAAACGCCCATTCTACTATCTGCATTGTTCGCCTTCCTGAATGTAAGAGCTGAAATTCGGCTGCCTGCAATTATTGGCAGCCACATGGTATTGCAGCAAAATAGCACTGTAAAAATATGGGGATGGTGCGACCCCAGTGAGAAAATAAAAATTACTTCCAACTGGGATACTACTTCATACAATACCATTGGCATTCCTGACGGCAAATGGATGCTTTCTATTAAGACGCCTGCGGCAGGAGGCCCTTATACCCTTACATTACATGGTAGCAATCAAATTGTTTTGGAAGACATTCTTATAGGCGAAGTTTGGGATTGTAGTGGCCAAAGTAATATGGAATTGCATTATAACCCTGCGATAAAACTATACGATGCTGATGCTGAAAATGCCACAAATAAAAGTATTCGCTTGTTTCATGTGCCCAGGCTTTCGGCAGATTATCCCCAGGATGATACCAAAGGAAATTGGGTGGTTTGTAACCCGGAAGATATGAAGCAATTCAGCCTCGCAGGTTATTTCTTTGGCTTGAAATTGCAGGAGACTTTAGCATTTCCAGTGGGGCTTATCGAGGCAAGCTGGGGAGGTACGCCAGCAGAAGTATGGACACCAAAAGAGGCCATCGATAATAATGCTGTCATAAAAGAAGCCGCCGGCAAACTTACCCCGGTTCCCTGGGGGCCAATACGCGTTGCGGCCACCTATAACGCGATGATCCATCCACTGACTAACTTTACGATTGCCGGTGTATTATGGTACCAGGGAGAGGCCAACGTGAGTGCCGCATCCACCTATCAATTGTTATTTTCGACAATGATCACTTCCTGGAGGAAGGCCTGGGGTATTGATTTTCCTTTTTATTTTGTACAGATTGCACCGTATGCAGGATATGGAAATAATATTTCAGCAGCCTTACTAAGGGAAGCACAAAATAAAACAACTGCAGTTTCAAAAACAGGTGTTGTCGTGGCCACCGACCTCGTATCGGACATTAACGATATTCATCCAACTAATAAAAAAGACGTCGGCCTCCGTTTGGCAGATTATGCCCTTGCTGAAACTTATGGAAAAAAAGGATTTGCCTACAAGAGCCCTGAGTATAAAAATTTGAAGATCGAAAAGCAAAAAATCAGGTTGTTTTTTGATTACGCCGATAACGGCCTAATGAGTAAGGGCGATACAATCAAAGAATTTTATATAGCCGGCGCTGATAAAATCTTTATGCCGGCAATTGCAAAAATTGATAAAAGCTCGATCCTGGTTTGGAATAAAAATATTAAGAATCCTGTTGCGGTACGTTTTGGCTTTACTAATTATTCCATTCCAAATTTGTTTAATAAAGAAGGGCTGCCAGTAAATATTTTTCGCACAGATGATTGGGATGACATAAATACGGTAAGCGCAAAATAGCAGCACTTCACCTCCAACAGGTGCAGTAAGTTTGTTATTGGTGACCCGGCAAACAGGGATCGTTTTGTAAAGAATGCAGTTGGATCTTCATTTTATGAGTGGTAACGAATTAAAAAATGAGAAGAGTAGCTTAGCTTAGTTTCTTTATGAAAACAAATGAGCCAATTCAGCACATTTCCCTATGGCGAAAAGAAGGTCTTTTCAATATTGATTTCGCCAGCTACCAGCTTACCAATCATAGCTTCTCAAAACATTTTCATAACCATTATGTGATCGAACTGGTTGTTAGAGGAACGGACGAATTTTATTGCAACGGGAAAGATTTTAGCGCCAAGAGCAAGCAGTTTGTTTTTATAAATCCCGGTGAAGTTCATACGGGGAGTACCTTTTCTCGAACTCCACTACACTATTTCAGTTTATATCCGGATAGGGAAACGCTCGAAAGAATTTCAATGCAGATGGAGATTTCGTTGCCAGTTGATTTTTGTTTTACAAACACTTTGCAAAATCATCCCCTGTTGGCAAACAAACTCGAAACTCTTTTTGCATTATTTCACCAACCCTTTCCCGATCCTCATAAAGAAGAAGAGATTTTCACGGAGCTTATGTATAGTTTATTGCTTCTCTCACGGAAAGATGACCCGCCCGAACCCCGTTACTACGATAACAGGATGGATATCGTGATAGATTTCATAAACAGTAATTTTAA
>JBDTLZ010000109.1:0-12320 GCA_039934515.1 Ginsengibacter sp. | reverse complement strand
AACGATGACAATGAGGCGTTACTATTACAAAGTTTCACTTAGAGCCGATACATCGCAACCAGTCATTGTCAATTTTTCACAATGAACTATTTTCTATGCTTCCTTTTTTATACCTTCACCGCCTTAAAAAAGGAATATGGCATCTACTTCAGATATGAGGACCGGGCTCATTTTAAAAATCGACGGCAGCCTGTACACGGTAATTGAATTTGGTCAAAATAAAACCGCCCGTGCTGCTGCTAAGGTTTGGGCAAAGCTTAAAGGCGTCGACAACAATCGCACGATTGAACAAACCTGGAATAGCGGGGAGACTATTTACCCGGTAAGGGTTGAAAAAAAACCATTCCAGTTTTTATATAAAGATGATACCGGCTACACCTTTATGGATACCACTACTTATGAACAAATTTCAGTAGCCACTGACATGGTTGATGCTCCGCAGTTCCTTAAAGATGGGCAGGAAGTCTCTGTTTTAATAAATGGAGAAACAGACCAGCCAATGGGTGTTGAACTCCCGGATAAGATTGTTGTCATGGTAACCTACAGCGAACCGGGCGTAAGAGGCGACACCGCTACCCGCACTTTAAAACCCGCGACCGTGGAAACGGGCGCAACGGTCAATGTCCCATTGTTTGTCAACGAAGGTGAACTCATTCGTGTTAATACGAAAACCGGGGAATATGTGGAAAGGGTTAAAGAATAGCTACTTATCTTATTGAGATCCCAATTAATCAGAGAATCCCGCATCAACGCAAAATATTGACAATAATATTTTGTGTTGTTTTGATCAAAAAAGCAGTATTTTTCATTAAAAATTACCCAATTTCTATGGGAAAACACCAATTTTTGCCCTTTATTACTTTTCCTGGAAATACGGTTTTGTGAATTCACCCTTATTTTAGTTGCCGTTTTTCCATAACATAAATTAATTTATAAATATGGACCTTAAACAGATTCAGGAGCTTGTGAAGCTTGTAAACAAAAGTAATATTGGCGAACTCAGTATTGAGAAAAGTGATTTCAAAATCACCATAAAACAAAAGGAGGAGCCTGCCCAACATTTTGCAATACCTGTTCAACAACAACCATTTCAGCAAGCCCTAACACAGGCACAGCAAGCTGTTCAACTGGCGCCGAAGCCGGAGCCAATTCCCAAAGCAGAAAACCTGCTTACCATAAAAAGTCCGATGATTGGAACTTTTTACCGGCAATCGGCCCCGGGCAAACCCATATTTGTAAATGTTGGCGATGAGGTTACCGTCGGCCAGGTAGTATGTATTATTGAAGCTATGAAGCTTTTTAACGAGATAGAGAGCGAAGTGTCGGGTACAATTGTAAAAGTATTGGTAGAAGATGCCTCCCCCGTAGAATTTGATCAGCCGTTATTTATGGTAGAACCCAATTAATCAGTTAATTGGCTGATACACTGGTTGGCCAGGTTCAGAAACTTGCATTGCTGATCTGAACTATTAATTATGAAAAGAGAAGACCTTGAATCCAAACTTATTTTGAAACGAAGTGTTGGTTATTACCTTGTAGTTTTAAAAAAAAATCCCGAATGCGATTTTTTACTTTTAAAACCGGAAGAAATTCAAAAGGTTCTTAATAAAATAATGGGGATTCCGTAGTAAAAGAATACGGTTAGCTATTTTACCTGGTTTCTAATTTATTTAATTGTCCGCCTGCCTGACAGCTGGTAATAAATTTAAAAACCTCAAAAGTCAGCTAATGAGCTCATTAGCTAATTTGCAAATTAAATCATGTTTAAAAAAATATTGATAGCCAACAGGGGAGAAATTGCCCTTAGAATTATTCGAACCTGCAAGGAAATGGGGATTAAGACAGTTGCTGTTTATTCCACTGCGGATAAAGACAGCCTTCATGTGAGGTTTGCTGATGAGGCCGTTTGCATCGGTAAACCGGCCAGTGCCGATTCCTATTTGAACATACCCCACATCATGGCTGCTGTAGAGATCACGAATGCTGATTCTGTTCATCCCGGTTACGGATTTCTTGCTGAGAATGCAAAATTTGCACAGATATGTATTGATCACGGTATTAAATTTATTGGCCCTACCCCGGAAATGATAAATGGAATGGGTGATAAAATAACTGCCAAAGAAACAATGATCAATGCAGGCGTTCCCGTAATACCCGGTGGCGAAGGATTGTTAGAGAGTATTGATGAGGCCAAATCGCTGGCCCGTGATATTGGCTACCCGGTAATTCTAAAGGCGACTGCCGGCGGAGGTGGCAAAGGAATGCGGGTAGTATGGAGTGAAAAAGAAATCGAGAAAGCCTTCGATAACGCCAAAGCTGAAGCGGCAGCCTCTTTTAAAAATGATGGCATCTACATGGAAAAATTTGTAGAAGAACCCCGCCATATTGAAATACAAATCGCCGGAGACCAGTTTGGAAACATCTGCCATCTCAGCGAACGTGATTGTTCAATTCAACGCCGTCATCAAAAACTTGTGGAGGAATCTCCTTCGCCCTTTATGACCCCTGAACTGAGAGATAAAATGGGTGCAGCCGCTATCAAAGCGGCATCTGCCATCAACTATGAAAGCGTAGGTACTGTTGAATTCCTGGTTGACCGGCATTATAATTTTTATTTCATGGAGATGAATACGAGGATCCAGGTAGAGCATTGCGTTACCGAAGAGGTGGTGAACTATGACCTTATTAAAGAACAAATAAAAATTGCTTTCGGAGAAAAGATTTCAGGAAGAAATTATTATCCGCGGATGCATGCTATTGAATGCCGCATCAATGCTGAAGATCCTTATAATGATTTTAGGCCGTCTCCGGGACGCATTACGGTACTTCATCAACCGGGAGGCCACGGAGTACGTGTTGACAGTCATGCTTATGCGGGTTATGTGATTCCTCCGTTTTATGATAGTATGATAGGAAAAGTTATCGCTGTTGCACAAACCCGTAGTGAAGCCATCAATACTATGAGCCGGGCTCTTAGCGAATATATTATTGAAGGTATCCATACAACGATTCCATTCCACCAGCAACTGATGCAAAACGAAAGCTTCAGGAAAGGGAATTTTACTACTAAGTTTTTGGAAGGGTTTAAGATGAAATAACCTCATTTCGGCGCCATAAACTTTGTCGCGTTTCTCATTGTCACTGCCGATGACTAAGCGATGACAAAAATAATAAGATAAGCTCCGCATTGATAAACAAAACTCAATTCTTCTATTACTGAAACATTCACAGCGTTGCCGTAATTAGTTAACCAGGTAATGGCACTGTAAATATTTTCTTACTTCGGCGCCATGGAAGCATTTTACATGGTGGAATAATTTTTCCTCACTTTCATACAACACCTTTCATATTTAATTTAATAAAAATATTTTTTTAACACACTGCCATACCGTTGTCAGTGGCTGCCCTTTTCTTTGTGAACTGTATTTTTTTCATCATTAAATAACACATACGAGATGGAGTCATTAAAATTTAATGTTTCTGGTGAATTGGAAATTGAGGCATCACCCGGTTCTGCCAAAAGTGACTTTGATTTTTTAAAAGGAAGATGGACCGTTAAAAACAGGAAATTAAAAACAAGGTTAAACAATTGCAATGAATGGATTGCCTTTGACGCTACGAATGAGGACTATAGCGCATTAAACGGGTTAGGCAATATTGATCATTTCAAAACATCTTTTGATGAGATACCCTTTGAAGGATTAACCATTCGTCTTTTTAATCCGTCGACAAGATTATGGAGTATTTATTGGGCCGACAGTAATTCAGGGAAATTAGCGGTACCACAGGCGGGATCATTTGAAAAAAATATTGGATATTTTTATTCTAAAGATATTTTCAACGATAAAGAAATTATTGTTGTGTTTAAATGGGATAAAACTGATGTTGCCAACCCATTATGGAGCCAGGCATTTTCTTCAGACCAGGGTAAAACATGGGAATGGAACTGGCATATGAACATGCACAGTATTACATAATATGTGGCAATGTTTAGAAAAAATGTCTACTTATTGGTATGCCTCTTCGGTTCTTCTGCAGGCAATTTAAGTGACCATGGCCCATTGCCGGCAATCAAAAAATAGGAAAGTAACAATAACACAACAACAGAAAGAAGTAATTCGGAGTAAGGCTGCAACATCTCCCTGTTTGAATTAACAAAGATTACAGCCCCGATCAATATGGGTATTTGAATGAGACAGGCGAAGCGTGTAAACAGCCCGATTATTAAGAAAAATCCACCGAGTATGTGTGCAAATACCACATATTGTCCCGCCAGGGTAAATGCAAAATCCCCGAATGATGACCGGCTTTGCATGAGGTTGATCAGCTTACCCATGTTGAAATTAAAATCCACACCTTTGTAACAAAGAAAAATTCCCAAAGCTATACGTACAATATCCATCCATTTAGGGTGATGCGTGTTGCCCCATTGCTCGAGGCTTTTAAGGAGGTTCATATAGAAAGGTTTTAAGTATGAAAAGAGCTTTCCAAAATTAACAAATTTCACGAAAGTTAATGGGCTAATATTCCGGTGGGCCGGGCCTGCTACGTAAGTAGTTTAAGGAGGGAGTTGCTGCAACTACGATCAGTTGCAAATAACCAGGCTTTCAATAAGTTGTTTCGTGCTTTCAAAACCGGTGTGGTGGTGTGCATGGATACCTGCTTTTTTCGCAGCTTCTACCAGCATAGGACGATCGTCAAAATAAAGACATTCGTCAGGGCTCGCCTGGGCAATACCAAGCGCGAGCCTGAATATACCGGGATCCGGCTTACGCATACCCACCTCACACGACGAAACAAAGGCATCAAAGAAATCGTGAAGCTTATATTTTTTAATCCTGTACTCATTTAATTCTTTGGCTTCGTTATTTATTGAAATGATCTTAAGCCCGTGATTCTTATTTTTCCATTGTACAAACCACGAAAGCATCTGGGGTAATTCTACCGATTGCTCAAACATAAAATCCTTAAAATCGTTCCTTGCAAAACTCCTGGGGGTATTAAAGACGACTGTATCCAAATAAACATCGAGGGAAATTTTCCCCATCTCATAAACATTGAATATAAAGTCATGTAACAAATCCATTTCGCCATAATCAATATTAAATTTTTTTGCGGCGGCCTCTCTTGATTCGTGCCCCCACCCATTGGAAAGAAGTACCCCACCGATGTCAGAAAATAAAATTTTATAGGATTGTTCCATGAAACTTATTAATGAATATAATGCAAACCATTGTAAAATTTTTCTTCACTTGTTATTTCGACCGTTAGTTGCAGGCCCTTCGGAATGCAGGGATAAAAATATATTTCTTGCTGAATTGCACCTGTGAACAAAGCAATCTTTTACGCAACATAACAATCTACTTACCTGCCTCGGTCGCAGGATGTTCTAAAGCCTGCACTTTCTGTAAACGCCTTAAATGCCTTTCTTCCCCGCTAAATTTTGCATTTAAAAACGAAAGTATGAATTCCCCGGCCGCCATAAAACCGGTTACGCGGCCGCCCAGGCAAATAAGATTCATATCATCATCTTCCACACCCTGGTGGGCAGAAAAATGATCCTGGATGAGGGCTGCCCGTACCCCGGCAATCTTATTGGCCACAATAGCCGCCCCTACTCCACTACCACAAACAGCAATTCCACGTTCTATTTTTTGCGCTGCAACAGCCTGGGCAAGGGGTATAACAAAATCCGGGTAGTCGTCCTTTGTATTTAATTCAAAAGCCCCGAAATCAATAACCTCGTGTCCATGGCTTTTAAGTAATTCATGTATAATGCCTTTTAGCTCGTAACCTCCGTGATCGGCAGCAATACCAAGTTTCATTTGTATATTTTTTATTTATTCTTTCCGGTTGAAATCCAAGTGTTTTCTTGTTAACTCATTTTATACGACAAGATCTTGAATTTCATCAATACCATTCGTATTTAAATTACCTGCCGTGATTTTATTTTGTTGCGCCCAAAGCCTCGCGCCTCCTTTAATACCATCACGGTTTCCTGATATGATAATATTATCATCAAGTTTAAAAGTTATTTCACGCGCCCCGCCACCACTTATATACAGGCGATCATAATTAAAAACGACTTTTAATATCTTAATAACCCGCTGTATCCTTTTGTTCCATTTTTTCTTTCCTATTCTCTTAAACTCAAACTCACCAATATATTGGTCATAATCTTTATTTTTCGTAACAGGGTGGTGTGCAATTTCAAGGTGAGGTATCAAAACCCCGTCATTAAGAACTGCAGAGCCAAAGCCAGTACCAAGTGTGACCATCATTTCAACCCCCTTTCCACTTACAATCGAAAGTCCTTGTAAGTCTGCATCGTTAATAGCAAGCGCAGGTTTGCCTAAAATCTCTTCAAGCTTTTTATTAAGATTGAAATTTGCCCATTGTTCAGTACCGAGGTTGGGTGCAGTTTTTACGATCCCATCTTTTATAAAGCCCGGGAACCCCGCTGATACCTTATCGTATCCTGGAAATTTTTTTGCAAGTTGTTGTATAACATCCAGTACCTTACCGGGAGTAGCCGGAGATGGGGTAGGCATCTTTTCATAATCGTGTAAAAAAATCCCCTGCATATTTAGCAGGGCAGCTTTGATGTTAGAACCCCCGATATCTATGGTGAGAATTTTTTGATTGGCTTCTGTCATAATAATTTGTTTAAAAAATCAAAGTCTGTTTGTAAATTGGCAATCGTAATACAATTATTCATCCGAACCACGAATTTAATTATGATTTGTTTATTTCCTAGATTTGAAAAAGATTTAATTGAAAATACACCATACTTATTTTCTAATGGGTATTTATCAATACAAATTTTAAAAAGTACCTATTGAAAAAATGGTTGCTACATGTGAGGTTTTATATAGCAGGATGGTTCTTTGCCTCGATATTCTTCTATATAATGCGTGAAGTGGGCGTGTCAGGTCTTGCCCACCTTGATTTTACAATGCTCAGGCTTATTTTTTTAATTCCTGCTTTTGCAGTTTTTTCGGGTACTATTTTTGGTTCACTTCAATATTTTTTCGAAAAGTATCTCTTTCGAAAAATTCCCTTATGGAAGTTATTGGTGCGTTTATGTATAGACCAGCTTTTAATAATCTTCCTGCTTACTGTTATCTATTATTTTGCCATTACCATGATGGAAATGAGTACCCTTAGTTTTTGGGAATTCTTCAGATCTCCGGCTTCTTTTATTTATTACCTGTATGTATTCCTTGTAAATTCAATTTTAAGCCTTTTATTGGAAATTAACAGGCTGCTGGGCAGGGGTAATTTCTTTAAGCTCATTGCCGGGAAATTTTATAATCCAAAAGAAGAGTTCCGGATTTTTATGTTTGTTGATCTCAATTCTTCTACCACAATTGCCGAAAGACTCGGTCATCTTTCATATAGCAATTTTATAAAAGATTGCTTTTACGACATGGCAATTGTACATAACTACGATGCCCAGATCTATCAGTACGTCGGTGACGAGGCCGTTCTTACCTGGGAACTGTCGAAAATGAGATCGGTAGCGGAATGCATTGATGCATTCTGGGCATTTAGTGATCAATTGTTTAAAAAATCAACCTACTACAATGAAAAGTATGGGATAGTCCCGGAATTCAAGGCCGGTGCAAGTGTAGGAATGGTTACCGTTGTAGAGATCGGAGACGTAAAAAAAGAAATTGCCTATCATGGCAATACTTTAAATACCGCTGCACGTATTGAAGCAGTATGCAATATCTACGGTGAAAAATTACTCGTTTCAAAAAAGCTCCATGATGAATTGGTAAAAGAAAAATCAATTTACGTTTATACGAAAGTTGCAGAAACGCAATTAAAAGGTAAACAGGGAATCACGGAAATTTATAGCATTCACAGACCGGTAGAAATTACTGTTGATCCTGTTCTAAATGGGACGGTTGAAATATAAAACTTGCTTCTTCATTTCGCAAGAAAAAAACTATACGCCTAATTCTATAAATTTCATCGATAAATATTAATCATCTATTCACATTTGTTGATAAGTTTTCATGCATATAATTGCATTCAATCTTTTTTTTAGAATAATTTAGATATGCAATTTAAATGTAAACCACCCATAGATTCTTTAGCATGGAATATTCTGCTTATTCGCTACCCAATTTAACCAGGATCTCACATTACGGTTTTGCTACACTCTATCAAAATAACATAACGGGCGAAAAATCTTTGCACGCAACCGTCTCTTATAATACAGGCGATGTTTTTTCGACTTTTGAAGCCGCTGAAACACTGCCTGCTCCTAATAAGTATACGGTACAGGTAAATGAAGGCGTACATATCATCCTTTCGCCTGATTTTTTACAGTACATCAACCACAGTTGTGACCCCAACATTTTTTTTGACACTTCCAAAATGGAATTGAGCTGTTTAAAGAATATTTCAGCGGGCGATGAGCTTACATTTTTTTACCCTTCCACAGAATTTGCCATGGAATCTCCTTTTAATTGTTTTTGCGGATCAAACAATTGTCTTCACAAAATACAGGGCGCGGCCTTTTTATCGCACGAAATTATTCATCATTATAAGTTTACTGATTTTATTATGCAAAAGTTAAACATCTCATACCTGCAAAAAGTTTGATGGTGTAAACATTGACCTTTAAATAATATATGCTTCCATTTCATAAAAAACTTTTTGTATGGGTTTTAGCTCCCTTTGTTGAAACGAATGATGAGAATCTTGACTACTACTACGACTTCAATCAAAGTATTGAGGAATTTACCAAAGCATTTAAGGAATTGCGAGTTTCCTGGAAATGGCAACAGGTGACCAACGATAACTACAAATGGGTAATTGATCTCATCAGAACCAGTTCTTCCGCCGAAAACACTGTAGTAATTAACCTTTGCGATGGAGACGAGATCAACAACGCTCCGGGTGTTAATGTGATAAGGCATCTTAAAAAAAGCGGCCTCTGTTTTACAGGAGCCGATGAGTATTTCTACAGGATTACGACTTCGAAAATATTAATGAAACAGGTTTTTGAAGCAAAAAATGTTGCTACTCCACCCTGGGAGATCATTAGTGATTATGGCGAAAACGCCAAAGACATCTTTGAAAAACTGGGTAACCCGCTCATTGTTAAACCAGCGATCTCGGGCGGTAGCCTGGGTGTGGGTATTAATTCGGTAGTTAAAAATGTAAATGAATTGCAAACGCAATACCATAAACTCCTGGAGGGTTACCACGGCTGGAACCTGGTAGATGGAGGTGTATTGGCAGAAAAATTTATTGACGGCCCGGAATTTACCACCCTTATAGTTGGCAACGGATCTACTGCCAAAGATTGCAAAATTTACCTCCCTGTTGAACGGGTTTTCAATAAAATGCTGCCCCCCAATGAAAGATTTCTTTCATTTGACAGGCTTTGGGAAATGTACGAAGACGAAACACCCGTAAAAAATGACGAAGATTTTTATAATTATCGTACCCCCGATTCATTACTGATCAAAAATATTTGCAAAATAAGTTTTGATGCGTATAAGGCGGTTAGAGGAAAAGGTTATGGAAGAATTGATATTAGAATGGATAAAAACACCGGGAAAATGTATGTGCTCGAAGTAAACGCGCAATGTGGATTATCTGATGATGAAAACTTCACTTCTATAGGTGCCATCCTCCGTTTGTGTGGTAATTCTTTTGGCTCACTGATTGCTACAATTATGCGAAATGCTTTGACCCATACTCATGTAGGAAAACAAAAAAAGGTAAAGCAACTTCAGCTTATTTAATTTCGTCACGAAAATCAATCGAAAATTATACGATGAAAGTGTGTGTGTTGCAACCTGACTATTCGACAACTGATGTTGATTATAAAAATTACGACCCGCCACGTGACCTCTCGCCCCTGCTTCCGGGTGATACAGTTGATCATGTATTCCTGAACAAGCTTTCCACCTATCGCCAGTTGAAGGAACTTAGAAAAAAAAAATATGACATTTTCGTGAATCTTTGTGAAGGATACCTTGAATGGTCCGTCCCTTCCATAGATGTTATTCATTCACTTGATTTGTTGAATCTTCCATATACAGGACCGACCGCTTTATTGTACGACCCCCCTAAGGAACTGATGAAGTATGTAGCGTATACGTGTGGAATAAATACACCACCTTACGTTATTGTAAAAAATTTGCAACAGGTAAGCAAGGCTATTTTGAAATTAAACTTTCCTCTTTTTATAAAACCTGCAAAGGCAGGTGACAGTTTGGGAATTGATGCAGATTCTCTTGTAAATGATGAATCACGGCTGGAAAAAAAAGTTGCGGATCTCCTGGAAGAATATCCGGAGGTCTTAGTCGAAGAATATATCCCCGGGCGCGAGTTTACTGTACTTGTGGCCGCCGATGCAGGTGATAAATACAATTGCACGGTTTATACGCCACTTGAATTTGTATTTCCGGAGGGGAAAAAGTTTAAAACCTATTCCCTCAAGACTTCGGAATTGCATGAGGAATGTAATATCCCGTGTAGTGATACTGCCCTGGCCAACCGCCTGAAAGAAAGTGCGGCTAAAATATTTAAAGCCTTTAAGGGCATCGGTTATGCACGCCTGGATTTCAGGGTGAATGATAAAAATCAAATATTTTTCCTTGAAATAAATTTTACCTGTTCCGTATTTTATGAGAAGGGATACGAAGGCTCTGCGGATTATATCCTTATAAATGAGCCGCAGGGAAAAGAAGCATTTTTACATAAAATAATCTGCGAAGGCATCTACCGTCATACAGAAAAGCAGAAGAAGTTTACTGTTAAAGGGAATGCCCTCGCGGGTTATGGGATCTATGCGTCCACAAATATTGACACAGGAGAGATCATTTTCGCAAGCGAAGAAAAACCACACCGGCTGGTAACAAAGAAATATGTAGAACAGAACTGGAACGACGAAGAAAGAGAAAATTTTCGAAGGTATGCATGGCCTGTAAGCAGCGAAGTATTTGTGCTGTGGGATAATTCACCGGCCGAGTGGGCTCCTCAAAACCATTCCTGCAATCCTAACACCGGTTATTCGGGGCTTAATGTTATGGCCTTAAGAGATATAAATGCACAGGAAGAACTCACCATCGATTACACAAGTTTTCTCAATGATGAAATGGAAAGTTTTATATGCAATTGCGGCGCAGAAAACTGTAAAAAGTTGATCCAGGGTGTTGAGCAGAATTCAATCACTTACCGGGAGGCCAATAATTTTTAACATTCATTTCCTGCAAATCCCGAACCTCTCACAACCAGGAATGCTTCCAAACCGCTGTCTACAATTCTCAACACGATTCTACACTTGAAGCGATATCTTTACGTAACAGTAAATAAGCATGACAAGGGAAGAAAAATTTATGATGGAAGCTATCGCCCTCTCGCGCAAAGGAATTGAAAATAATGAAGGTGGCCCCTTTGGCTGTGTAATAGTAAAAGATGATAATATCATTGGACGGGGAAATAACAAAGTAATTCTTACCAACGATCCCACGGCGCATGCAGAAATAATCGCCATCAGGAATGCCTGTGCTAATATCCAATCATTTCAGCTCGACGATTGTGAAATTTATACATCCTGTGAGCCATGTCCCATGTGCCTTGGAGCCATTTACTGGGCGCGGCCGCGGATCGTTTACTATGCCAATACACGCGACGATGCCGCCATCATTGGATTTGACGATGCAATGATTTACAAAGAAATGGGGATTGATCACAGTTGCAGGAAAATTACTGTGGTAAATTTATGCAGGCAGGAAGCCTTTAAGGTTTTTGAGCACTGGCTGACCAGGCAGAATAAAAATCTTTACTGAAACACTTTTTATTAAAACGCTCATTTTAAAAGTTGCGATTTTACAACTACCGGTATTCAGATTTAGGCATTGGCTGGCGATGGAAATACGGACTCAATTGGATGACTAAAAAATTAATCCTTTCCATTAACGCAATTGCAACAGGTTTTTTGCATTTTTTCTGAGTGGCATGGTTTTAAAGATTCAAATTATATAAAACAGTTACATTTGTTCAATGTCAGTTTGCAATTTTACCATACCATTTTCCGGCAATGCCGATATTGTTTTAGCTAAAGCAAAAGGAGCGATAGAAAGCCAGCAGGGAGCATTCTCAGGCGATAACAATTCAGGAAGTTTTGAGGTAACTGTTTTCGCCAACACGATAAAGGGCATTTACCAGGTCAAGGGTCAAAATCTCAATCTTACCATTACCCATAAGCCCTTCCTGGTACCCTGCAGCACCATCGAAGGATTCCTGAAATCTAAAATTTCGTAATGGAATTTATACAGATTCGCCATTCC
>JBDTLZ010000108.1:0-12405 GCA_039934515.1 Ginsengibacter sp. | reverse complement strand
CAAAATAAGTATTCGTTACATCTGCAGCCTCAACCTCGTTAGAAAGAGCGGCAAAGTCCTTTGCATTTAACAGGTTATACTCTTTAGGTTTATCCTGGGTAGAAACATAGGCATCTAAAGAAACCTGCATTTTATTCCTTGTCCCCTTTTTTGTAGTTATAATTACAACCCCATTAGCTGCGCGAATACCATAAATAGCCGTTGCCGAGGCGTCTTTCAACACATCTATGCTGGCAATATCATTTGGGTTAAGACTATTGATACCTCCGGTTGTAGGATAGCCATCCACAACATATAAGGGATTATTACCCCCGCTCGCGAGGCTCCCAATTCCTCTTATCAATACACTTATATTCCCTCCGGGCGAGGCATCATTGTTTATTATCTGAACGCCGGGCGCCCTTCCCTGCAAAGCCTGGTCTAAAGTGGTGACAGGCACTTTAGCTATGGTGGCAGCACTAACACTTGATACCGCGCCCGTAACATCCTTTCGTTTTTGAGTACCATAACCGACTACGACCACTTCATTTAAATTTGAAACGGCAGTCGTTAATGTAACTGCTATGTTGCTTTGCCCGTTTATAGCCACATCCTGCGTTTCAAATCCTACCGAGGAAATAGTTAGCCTTGTAGCGTTATTTGGTACAGATAAACTAAAACTCCCGTCAGTACTTGTTTGTGTTGCCGTTTTAGAACCCTTTACAGAAATCGTGGAACCAACAACCGGCTGGCCCGATGAAGCATCAGTTACTTTACCTGACACAGTTCTTTGCTGTGCAAAGATCAAATTACAGAGCAGTAAAAACCCGGATAAAATGCAAAGTCGGAACGCAGTTGATTTTATTCTCATAACAGGATCGTTTTTATGTGTAATGTAAACTATGAAAAAATTAACACGGGACACAAAAGATAATAAAAAATATCATTGAAAGATAAAATAATACAAGAATTCCTTAAAAAAATGCCATTCTAAGAATTCATTTCTGAAATTTCAAAAACCCTTTGACCGAGGCCATTATATCAATTCTGCATTATTCACACTCCGATTTCAAATGCAATTTTCATAGCAAAATCCTACCGGTTCAATACCTGAAAAAGTTAATTATCATCTCATCCGCTTTTGCGTCTTTCAGATCTTTATGCGTAATCTTTAAAAATTGCCAGGTACCTATTTTTTTTTGCAGTAGCCATTCAGTACTCACCTGATGTTTCAAGGTAAAGGACAAAGAATTGTAGATAACCGCTGCATAAAATTTTGCGCGGCATCATAATTATCCGGGAGGGTCGTGCGGCGATTCCAGTCGGGCTACCATATCTATTATTATTTTATAAAGGGTTCAATTTGCAATTTATGAATGATAAATTTACCGATATCCCTTCCTTCTTCTTCTCCATTTTCAATGGCATCAAGGAAATGAATGCCCCCGTATAGACGGCTGATCCTTGCTTCTGCTGCTGCCGAACGAAAAGAAGAAAACTTCCTGGCGGGGATGCCAATATAGGTCTCGGTGGAATCATTAAAGGAAAAATGGTCGCCAAGGAAATAGGTTAACACTTCCGCTGATGCCGTGGATATAACGCTATGCCCGCTGCTATATTCCGGAAATGGTGGTGTCTGCAAAAATGGCTTCCATTTAGGGTCTATATACCTGTTAATAGAGGTTTCCGGGCGAATACGATTGCTGCGGTATTTTTCATCCCAACAACTGATGAACGCATCATGTAATGTGAGGGCCACCAATGTGTGTAACAACATCGTCTTTTGAAAATTTAAAGCAGCCTTTTTGCCGGCAATACCGGTGATGCTCATCCAGTGGCCACCGGGAGATATTTTCTTCAGCCCGATACTCATATGCCCCTGGAACTCTACTGCAAACGGATTGCAATCCCAGAAATCAGCAATTGCCTTTTGCTCGTCGGTTAAATGCATTGAAGTTTCATAAACCTGCTTTGTGAGTCGCATAAAACCTGATGAAGTATCCTCGTTAAAAGATGCTGCCGGCGGTGGTTTAAATTGCCGGGATGAATCAATGAAAAACGTTCGCATCGTATTCCAGTTTGGCTCTACTGCAGCCATATATTCAGGTGGCGTAGGCTTCCAATAGGGAGGAGCGGCAATGGGCTTATAGCGGGCTTTGGTACTCAATGAAAAATAACCATCTCCGCGTGAATATTGAACAATTAATTTTGAAATTATCTTTGCAATTGCTACTGATGAATCAATGGCCATACCAGTACAACCATTGTTTCTGAAATCTGACAATAATTGCTGCTGTTTTCCTTCAAGGAGGTACCCGGACGGAATAATATTTTTACCTGTTTCAAGTATTCCATACAAAACAGCCAGCTCTTCATTTACAGCCGGTGAAACAGCGAATTTTTTTGAAGGATAATCTCTCAGCTTTTTATGAAAAGTATTTGCCGAAGAATCGATCTGTGAGAGTATTTCATATCCCGTAAGCATTGAATATGCATAAAAACGCGCAGCAGCGGGAGGGTTTATCGCATCATGATACATTACTTCAGTAATACTCCAAACCTGTTGCTGAATCTCGGTAATTGCATTATGCCTCTTTTGCGATTGGGCATACAGAATATTTATAAAAAAAAACAGCATCAAAAAAATCCCTTTCATTGCATAAGTTTAAAATTTACCAGGGCGCCATCATTAATACCTATAAGCAGGTAAGGATCGCCCTTTACTTGGATGATGGCCGCGTCTTTTACATCCCCTGCCAGTAATAAACCCGCTTCTTTATTGGGTATAAAATGAAAATCTCCTTTTCCGTCATTTAATAAGACGGTTCCAAAATTCGCATCCATCTTTCCTATTTTAAGCCTTGGGTATTCGTTATTGCCCAATAAAAGCAGGTCGTCAAAACCATCCTTATTCCAGTCATGCACAACTATCTTATAGACAGGTGAAAACTGCGCCTGCACCGGCAACGCCTTTTCAATAAAATGCCCATTAACATTTTCAAAATAGGTTGTCGCCAAATGGGTGGCTTTTAATCGCGATGCCTCTTTTAATTCTTCCTCGCCGAAAATATCTTCTAAAGTCGCATCAGCGTAGCTCTTATAACTGGTAAATTTTCTGCGCAAGGGGTAGATCTCGTCCAGTAACTCATCTCTTGAAACAAAAGGGTATGAGCGGCCATTGATATAATAACACAAAAAGGGATCGATGGACCCGTTGTTATCAAAGTCTTTCCAAATCATTTCCGCCGGCTCTTTCTCACTGGCTTTTATTTGCGAGTTCAGTCCCCAGTTTCCGGCGATCATATCCATATCACCATCATGATCAGCATCAAAAAATTCAATAGTATTCCACCAACCACTATAACCCTTCAATCCCATATTTGTTTCCTGTAATTTTTTGCCAGTGTTCAATAAAACGGTGGGCGCCATCCATTCACCCGTAATAACAAGATCGGGCCGTTTATCATTATTAATATCAATCCACTTCGCATCGGTTATCATCCCTTTTGTACCCATGCTGTCGAGCCATGCTTCTGTCGCATCGGTAAATTTGCCCTTACCATCATTCAGCAATAAAAAACTGCGCGGTGCTCTTGGGTATTGGCCGGGTATAACCCTGCCGCCAACAAAAAGATCCATATCTCCATCCCCGTCAACATCTGCAACGGCAACTACCGATTTACCCGAAATCATTTTTGGCAAAGCTCCGGTGGCTTTTGTGAAATTTCCTTTTCCATCATTTAGAAACAAGCGATCCTCCAAACGAGCATCATTCTCTGCATAATCATTGTAACCCCCGCTTGTAGCATATATATCCAGATCATTGTCATTGTCAGCATCAAAAAACACCACACCAGCAGTTGTCGAAATACTATCAGCCATAAAAGCCGCATCGGGATGTTGTGCAAAAGATCCTCCCGGTTGTTGCAAAAATAATTCACTGCTTTGTCCCTGCGAGCCACCGATAAAAACATCCTCCAGTCCGTCATTATTGAGATCACCCGTTTTGAATTTTGGACCACATTGAGAAAGCATGACCGGTATCAATGGCTGGCGCTTGAAATCGTTATACTCAAGCTGAAAATGTGTATAATCAACCAGGGGCTTTTGATAAGCGAAATATTTTTTTACTGCTGGTGTTGTTTCATTTGAAGAATCATTGGCGTTTTTTTCTTCCAGTGTAATTAACTGATCCCCTTTTATATTATACAGCACCTGCGATTCGCCGCTAAGCCACTTTATTTTTAAAGTGTCTGCAATGACATATCGGCCCAAACCAAAATGCAGGATTTCACTTACCGAAGATTGATAACCTCTTGTTGGCATTTGTTCAAGAAACTGTGTTTTCCCTTTCGTATAGCACCAAAGTTTTGCACCGAGTCCAAATGTATTTTTATCACTGCCGCGAAGCTGTATCTTTAAAAAATGGGATGAATCCGTTTTGCCTGTTTCATTGCGGTAAATGCTTGCCTGCCTATTTACATTATTCACCACAAGATCAAGATCCCCATCATTATCAAGATCGGCGTAGGCTGCGCCGCTGGACAATGAGCGCTGCTGTAAGCCCCATTTCTGTGACACATTTTGGAAAGTGAGATCCCCATTATTTTTGAAAGCATAATTTGGCAAAAGGGTTACCGGCATTAATTTAATAATATCCATATATTTAATGCTGTCCTTATGCACTATTTGTTTAACCAGGTAATCTCCCCAGTACTTTAAGAAGTCTTTATTTGTATAATCACGCAAATACCCGGTGGTGATGAATAAATCTTTATTTCCGTCATTATCAAGATCAGCAAAAAGTGGTGCCCAGCTCCAATCGGTATTCGAAATGCCAGCCAGTTGGCCAATTTCACTGAATGTACCATTTCCATTATTAAGCTGTAACATATTCCTCATAAACTGGTAATGAAATCCATTGGTTGCCATGTCCTGGTAAAGTTCATAATTTTCCTGTCCCTGTAATAATTTCTGGCGTCGGTTTTCTTCCGGAAGCATATCCAATGTCATGATGTCAACCAATCCATCATTATTCATATCGGCGATATCGCATCCCATAGAAAACTCGGACAGGTGACCGAACATATAAAGTTCCCGTTGTGAAAAAGTGCCGTTCCGGTTATTGATATAACAGTAATCCTGTTCTGTGTAATCATTACTTACGTATATGTCGGGCCAGCCATCATTATTGATGTCCGACACAGCGACACCTAAGCCAAAACTGATAGGATTGCCACTGATGCCTGCTTCCTTACTTATATCTACAAATTTTCCGTTGTCATTCCGATATAGCCTGTCAGCCGCCAGGGAATCATATTCCGTTTTAAGGTAAGCATCGACATTCTTAAAAGCCTTGATATTATGGTTGAGAACATAACAATCCAGGTCTCCATCGAGATCATAATCAAAAAAGATGGCCTGGGTAGAACAACCGGGATCATCCAACCCATACTTTGCCGCACTTTCTGTGAAAGTAAGGTCATGATTATTGATATAAAGTTCATTTCGCCGGCTATCCGAACTTCCTTTCCCGGAATAACAAACATAAATATCAAGCCATCCATCTCCATTCACATCTGCCATCGTTACGCCTGTTTTCCAATCTTTCCGCCCCCCGGTTTTAGAAGATTTGGTAATATCTTTAAACTGTAAGTTTCCCTGGTTAAGATATAGCTTACCGGTTTTCATATTGGCGGTAAAGAATATATCCGGGAGCCCGTCATTATTGATATCACCGACAGCTACGCCACCGCCGTTATAAAAATATTCATACGCAAGAATGTTGGTAGTATTATCATCCCGGATATCGTTGGAGAACCGGATATTGGTTTGTGCTGCAGACATTGATGTAAACAATGGCGCACCCGATTGCTGGGCATAACATGTTAAATGAAAAGCAATAGTTATCAAACAAAGAATCAAAATTCTCATCACAACTATTTTTGATGTATAAAGTTATCACCTTGACCGGTAAAACCAGTGTGAATAAGAAATTCCCGTATTACCTGGTTGCTGGTTTTGGAAAGATCATAATTTCAATCGAACGCCGGCCTTGTTAAGCCTGCCTGCAAGGAATATACAGAATAGGGCAAGCAAAAAAGATTTTAGTAACCCAATACCCCCGCTAACTATAAAATCGGGCCAGTGAAAATGAATTGCCTGCATTACAGCATATAGAAAATACGGCATAAGGTAAACTAATAAGGTGTCTGTTCCTGCGGGTTTGATAATAGTAAACCAGTTGGCTTTTTTGTACACGTCTGCCAGCCAGTATACAACCGTGAAAGTTATAATGGTAAAGGCGCTGCAAAGAAAAAGCCAGGCCGGGGTGGCCCCAAGTTTGGCCAGTTTCCAGTAGGGGCGTGTAATGATTGATAATACGATCAAAAGAGCGGAAAAGCCAAGGAAGACCAGGGTCATATTTTTGTTATCGTCACGCTTACGGAAATATTTGAATACCGTAGATATCAGTACTCCTCCCATGGTGAGACCTGCCAGGGTTCCACCGAGGATGGCATTCGGAACAAACGAAATAAAGCTATCGCGGGGAATAAATCCTGCTTTATAAACCATGCTTAAAATACTAAAGAAGGCCCAGCCTCCAAGTAATATCCAAAAATTATTCTTTGCCAGAACAGTAACGAGCCCGCCTGCAAGGTATGACCATCCAATTAACCCAAGAATGCCCCACCATTGCCGGCGAAATAAAACCACATGATCGCCTTCGCCACCCCTGTAAATAAATGCAAGTATTATCAAGGTTACAATACCAACTGCCTTCGCGATATTCACCAATACTTTATTGGCATTTTTCGGGTAAAGGTTCCATATAAGTAGGAAAGATATACAACAAAGCGGATCCCATAAGTATCCAGGCATTCCGGTAGCAGTTTCATTATAGGTTTCGCCATTTACAAAAAACACGCCCATGACCAGCAGCGCGATGGTCCTCGTAAGCACGTGCTGCACCAGTTGCCAGCTTGTATCTCCTTTTTTTCTCCGGTTATCTATTGCAAAGGGTAATGAAAGCCCCACGATAAAAAGAAACGCCGGAAATACCACATCTGCCAGTCCGATACCATCAACACCACTTTTCACATGTTCCAGCCAATCGGGTATCCCATGCAAAGTTCCCAGGTCATTTACAAAGATCATTAGCAACATTGTAAGCGCCCTCACGATATCAATTGAAGCGATGCGAATGCCGGGTAGTGATTTTGGAACCGCAACGTTAGCTGATTGGTCTTCCAATGTTGGGAAAGGCGTCATATTAATGAAGTTATTAAAAAGCGCAGATAACCTGTAAAAAAAGTAGCTGCATGATTGATCGCAGCTACTTCCCTTTTCAAAATATTATTATGGTTTGTCCCACCACATTCTCGATGTCATTTTATTTCCATCGCTCAATCTTGACACCGCATCACTGTAATGCGCTGCATTTATCGAAGCCTCAGACTGAGGGTACGTGAGCCTTCTTGGTATCACACCACCGGTTTGATTTATTGAGGGGTTTGGATAGTTAACAGGAGTAAGAACCGGGTAACCACTTCTTCTCCAATTAGCAAAGGCTTCATATTCATCCATAAATACAGTAACCCAGTATTGTTCATTAATTTGTTGCAGGCCCGTTGCCGGATCGTATGGATTTTCTGAAAGATAGGAACTGGCTGCATCTGCTGCATCTCCTTCACTCCAATCAGCACCCGATTGAATCAATTGAGAAAAGGCTAATCCAACGGCGTTATTATAAATTTCAGCAGCATCTCCCGTTATCCAGCCTCTTTCAGCGGCTTCAGCCAGCAATAGCTGGGTTTCAGCAGCGGTAATATAAAATGTGGGCGCATCTGCCCTGGCAAAAGTATAACGGTTAACAATAGAATAATTATTTACAGCTCCAGGGTAATTCGGAGCTGAGCTAATTGGCACCAAACCACCATTATTATCATAGCCATTTGGCATGCCTATTTGTATATCGGAAGCGGTATCACCAAAATTGAAATCTGCTGTTGGCCAAAGGGCACCGGGATTTTCGCTCACAGTAGCATAAAAATGGAGGCGTGGGTCATTATGGCTCTTAAAATAATCGATAAATGTTTTACTCATTTTAAATTGCCCGGCTTCTTCCTCAATTAATTCCCAACCAGATCCGTTATTTGATACTGCGGCATCAGGTACGGCAAAGTGCTGGACTATTGCGTTGTCATCATTACTTTCAATAACGCCGGCCGCAAATGCCTTTTGAACCCAGGTCTGTGCTTTGTCGGGGGCTACTTTGCTCATTCTCATGGCGAGCCTTACCATTTCTGAATAAGCAAATTTTTTCCACTTTGTAACGTCGCCACCATAAATAATATCCTGGTCTGCCAATGTATTGGGTTCATTTTCATCCAATGCACCAGCTGCCTCGTCCAATTCTTTCAACATATCGGCATAAATATCTTCCTGTTTGTCATATACCGGGAAAAGAATTTGTCCGGTATAGGCTTTGCCGGCTTCTGAATACGGAATATCACCATAGAGATCGGTGAGAAACTGGAACAGGTATACTTTAAATATTCGCGCAATATTGTAAAGGTTTTTCTTAGCTTCCTTGTCCCTGGTGTTTTCCACTACATCAACGATCTGCTTGATCGGGTTGGGAAAAGTTGCCACCCAGTTGGCAGTTATATATTCCTCCTGGAAATTATATTTATCTCCGAAACTATAACCGTTTGTAGCCAGGTGCTGGATGATGCAGGAGCAATAAATAAGATTGCCGCGCTCACCATCAAATGCGTGACCGTCGCTGTTTCCACTGCTATACAATTCGGCAGTTGATAATAATTTTTCGTACTGTATCACATCGCTGGTTACCGAATTTGGATCTATGTTAAGCTCCTTAAAACCCTTATCACAACCAGCGCAGATCAATAAAAGAAAGGTTGTTGAAATAATCAGAGATTTATTTTTCATTTTTTTCATTTTTTGTTAAACACCTGGATTAGAACTTCACATTAATATTAAACCCTAACTGGCGTATAGCAGGATATGGGTTGTACTCTACTCCCTGTTCCGCAGAACTTGTGAGGTTTGATTCAGGATCGATATTAGGAATATGCCTTAGCAGGATTGCAAGGTTACGGCCAACCAGGGAGAACGTAAAACCTTTAATAAAACTTCCCTTGAAAACCGATTGTGGCAGTGAATATGATAAAGAAACATTCCGTAGCTTAATAAAGCTTGCATCATAGGTGTATTCTTCTTCTATATTGTCAACACCTTCGCCCGACTCGCCGGAGATAGACTGCCAGTAAGTTTGCGCATTGACTGATATCGTATTGACTTTTCCATCTTCTGTGACTCCTTTTCCTATGTAGCCACCTTCTCTTCCTTCCAGGGTTTTTTTAGCCAATCCGAGGCTTCCCAATTCGGCATTTGTAACTGAATACACTTTTGCTCCGAACTTGAAATCCATGAGTGTTGACAGCGTAAAATTTTTGAACCTGAAATCATTGCTAAAGCCACCGGTGGTTTTATAAGTACCGGAACCGAGCGATACCAAATCGTCAGTGCGAAGCGGAAGGCCATCGGCGCCAAATATTTTGTTTCCTTTGTCGTCTCTTAGATATTTATATCCAAATAACTGGCCGTATTGCCCGCCAACAATTTGTCTTATAGAAAAGTTGCCAAACCTCGCAGGATCGCCATCTCCCAGGATAAGGCTGTTCACACCCGGGCTGAGGAACATGACTTTACTATTATTGAAGCCAACATTAAAAGAAGACCGCCAGCTAAAATTTTTGGTTTGTAAAGGAACACCACTTAGCATTAGCTCAAAGCCATTGTTGCGTAATTTTCCAATGTTCTGAACAGAGGCAGTGTATCCCGAGGTACTGCTGATGGAAACATCCAGGATATCATCGTCGGTACGTTTACTATAAACTGCGACATCAACATTTAGCCTGCTGTGTAAAAATGACATGTTCAATCCAACTTCCGTTTCTTTTATCGCAATTGGCTTTAGCAAAGCATTGGGAACTGTCGATTGGGTAACATTGCTAAAGATGATACCATTGTAAGCCACATCAATATTTGAATAGGTAAGCGCATTGCGGTAAGCACCGGTAGCACTACCAGATTCTCCAAATGATACCCTCAACTTTCCAAAGGTAATCCAGGATGGCAATTGGAAAGCATCTGAAAAGACAAAGCTTCCACCAACCGACGGATAGAAAATATTATTGCTCCTGGGATTTAAAGTAGAGAACCAGTCATTTCTACCGGTGAGGCTTAAAAACAGGTAATCTTTGAATCCAATATCTGCACTACCAAAGAGAGAATTCACTTTAGATTCACTGAAATCCTCGTTATAGGTGTGAGAGACAATATTGTTTACACTGTACCAATAGGGCAGATCCAAACCTCCCCCGGTGCTTGCGGCTTTATAAAGATTATCCTGGTGATTTGCTCCGACATTACCATGCAAGCTGAAATTATCACCAAATTTTTTATTTACCTCAAACATAAAGCTGGCATCAAGTTCCCGATCATTACTGGTACCCACATCCAGTGAGCCGGAATGTTGCCAACCAGTTCCATAAGGAACGATATTTCTATGCTCCCCGAGCTCACTGTTCCTGCTCACTTGTCCCTGGATGGACAGCCATTTTAATATATCGTATTTCAAAATAATGTTACCTGTGTAGCGGTCGCGGTCGGTTATGTTTTTAAAATAATTTGCTACAAAATAGGCGTTATCAAAATATATATTGGTGGGGCCGCCAGGAAGAATTTCATCTCCGTTCGCATCCACGGCTCCTTCAAGTGTACGGATGTCATAAGAGTTTGCCAGGAAAAATGTGCTGGCAATTACGCTTCCCGGAGCATCTGAATTCCAGGGCCTGTTTTTTACTTTTTCATGCATATAGGATGCTGAAAAAGTTAAATGCAACCGGTCGGTCAGGTTATAATTGCTGTTAAAGTTTAAGCCTTGCTGCTCAGCACCAGACTGTGGAATAACTTCACTGGAAGACTGATCTGTAATACCCAACCGGAAATTTCCGTTGGCGTTTTTACCGGATAACGCAACGTTGGCTATGTTATTTAACCCGGTTTGATAAAAGTGCTTGAAGTTATCGCTGTGCGCTGAGTAAGGAACTGATTTACCCAATATGTCGGTGGAAGGAGAACCGTCAAGTTTGGGTCCCCAGCTGCTGGTTGATGTATTTTGAGCCGATTCTATCGTTGTTGGCTTCAAATTATTGGAACCCTGGCCATATTGATATTGAAAGTCGCGTTCATCAATTACATTGGTAAATGTGAGGTTATTGTTTACCTCAACACCAATTCCTTTTGAAGAATTCCCGGATTTTGTGGTGATCAGAACGACTCCGTTACCGCCGCGATATCCATACAAAGCTGATCCGGCAACTCCTTTTAATACATTGATACTTTCGATATCATCGGGATTAATAGTACTTAATGCATCTCCAAAATCAGGCCCTCCCCATTTTCCTGAACTTCCCTGGTTGTCGACCCCGATAGGCACACCATCTATGATATAAAGTGGTTTGTTGTCTCCGTTTAATGATGTATTACCTCGTATAGTTACACGTGTGCTTCCATTGGGTCCCGTACCTGTTCCGGCAACACTTACTCCCGCTATCTGGCCAGTTAAAGCGCTCGCCAGGTTAGCAGTACGTGAGTCGGTAAGTTCAGATCCGGAAATTTGCGTGGTAGAATACCCAAGGGATTTAGCCTGTTTCTTAATTCCCAATGCCGTGATAACAACTTCGTTTAATTGTAGATCCAGGGTTTTTAATGAAACGGTGATGTTGCTTTTACCGGTGGAGGAGATATCCTGTGGTTCAAAGCCTACAGAAGAAATTTGCAATCTTGACTTGCCATTAGGGAGGGTAATTGTAAAATCTCCGGCAGTATTTGTTTGAGTGGCTGCCGTTGAACCTCTTACAGAAACAGTAGCTCCTGCAACGGGTTTTCCGGTAGACCCATCCATAACCTTACCCGATATTTCTTTCTGCTGTGCAGTAAGTAGATTACTAATTGATAGCAGTGCGGCTAAGGTCCAAATCCTTGAGGGACGTAGTTTTATTCTCATTACAGTATTGTTTAATGTTGAAACTAAGGTATAAAAAAATATGTTCATAAGATAAAAAAATACCAAATTTTACTAATAAATGAAACAGCAATAAAACTTCAAAAATACAATGTTGGTATGTTTTATTCTTAAAAACCGTAATAATTGGGAGCATAATTTTAAGTATACAGCTGGCTGGGATCGGAAAAACAATTGAAATAGAAAAATAACCTCAAATAGTATCAAAACGTGATCTCTGAGCAAAGGTTTCCTCTCCGTTGTCAGAACTTTCCGGAATTTCGGTTCGTGAGACACGAACCGCGGTGGCGTTGCGGGCTGCGGTGGCG
>JBDTLZ010000107.1:0-18242 GCA_039934515.1 Ginsengibacter sp. | reverse complement strand
GTGTATATCCGGGCGGCAGGTTGTATTCAATTACAGAATTTGAATGGGTGCCTATGCCCCAGTCGTATTTTTTGCCATCCACAATTAAAGTATTGCCCGAAACACTGTTATCTAATTTTGGAGATTCCCACCCGGCAGTAGCTTTTACCCATTTCAAAGACGTAAGGAGTAAGGAGTCTTTGCCATTATAAAGCATAGGCTCTATCCAATCGGCATGATCCCAATCAATATGCGCCCCCGCATCAGTTACAACCAGGTACAATTTCCTGGAATTGTTTATGAATGCATCCGCTCTTTTACTTTGTATCGTCCGGCTCAGTACGCCACTATTCCAGATCGCTTTTTCCTCAATTGCCTGTTGCTGATCAGCGATATTGAAAACAGCCAGGTATTTATCGGTGGTTGCTGTATCGTCGGCTACCCAGGCCACAGTATTGCCTTTGTTAAACAACTGCCTGTTATTGGTGCTGTTGTTTAAAACATCTGTTACATTTTTATTACTGATCAATGAAAGTGTGAAAGCATCATTATCAGGCAAGTTGCCGCCAAACATAAGCGGCGATTTGAAAATACTCCACAAGGTCATTAGTGTATATTGCTCATCGTGCGTAAATGCGCTCACACGTGGGTTGCCTCTTTCAGCACGGATGCCAATGTGCCCTAAAGGCAACATGTCTCCATCAGGATATGCGCCGAATGAACGCCATTTGTTCCACCGTTCAAACACTGCAAAATGTTCCTTTAATTGAAGCCAGTTGTCCCAAAAATCTCCGACAGTGCGCCACATATTTGCATAATGCTGTATATGCCCGGCATTTTCAACCGGTGTTTCACCGGGAGAAGTACTGAGAACAATTTCTCTTCCGCAGGCATCAATAGCCTTTCTTATCATTTCCACTTCCTGCTGGTGATATGGAACGGTAAGGTCGTCCACTTTTACAAAATCAAGACCCCAGGATGCATATAGTTTAAAGATCGAATTGTAATATTCCTGTGCGCCATTTCTACCAGCAACTATCGTATACATATCGTGCAGCCAGGTACTCTGTCCTTCTTTGGTAAATATTTCTTTGGCTGTCGCCGTACTACCCTCGATGGGAAGATCATCCTTTACTGCGATCACTGGAACGCCCCGCATAATATGTATGCCAAATTTTAATCCTTTGTTGTGAAGATAATCTGCCAATGGCCCAAATCCTTTGCCACCTGCAGCAGATGGGAAACGATTTACAGCAGGTAAAAAACGCCCGTATCTATCAATAGAGTATTGCGGATCATTTTCATTATAGCCATGCGATTTATCATTGGCAACATACCATCTTATATCAACAACGATATAACGCCATCCATAATTTTTTAAATGTTCCGCCATATAATCTGCGTTTGCCTTCACCTCTGCCTCATTAACCGTAGGGCCATAGCAATCCCAGCTATTCCATCCCATAGGTGGTGTTGGTGCCCATTGATGAAAATCACCTGCGCTATTTTGTGCAAATAACGAAGTACCCATCAATATGGAAAATAATACAGGCGCTGTTTTTATTACATAAAGCATATTAACTATTTATATCTGGACATTGATCCTTGTAGCCAACATAACTCAATGTTATAACATCTTCTTTCCTCAGCGTCAATCCCGAATGAGCCACTGGTGCTGGTAATTGTTTTCTGTTGTGTGCCCTTCAATGTTACCGTCACTCCTACAAGAGGAGCACCCTCTGGATCGGTCACAATCCCATTAAATTTTGTTTGCAAGGTTTGTGCGGGTAGCGGTGAAGATGGATAAAAAAGAAAAAGAAATAACTGGGGGATACCAATGCTTAAAAGCATTTTGTTAACAAGCACTCGCATAAGAAAATTTTTAAAGTTCTAAAAATCAGGACCTTATTCTTAAAAAACTGTACTTCATTTGGACTTGGAACAACACATGAATATAAATTTAGCATAATTTAATTGTATTTTTGACAATTAATAATATTTTTTAATAAGCCTTTTTTTCTGTAACCCCGTACACAATCAGCAGATTTATTTTTTAATTTTTACTATTTAAAATTTTGATTGATAATAAATTGGATATTACAATACGGGTTTTGGGCTACAGGAAAAATAAACAGAAAATTATTTTCAACATTTGCGTGTGGACGCAGATAATGCAACAATCAAGTATTTTTTTAACCGGCTTTTTTGAATAAAATCGCGGATAACAGGCAGGTTATATATTTCATTGCGCATAGCAAACGCAAAACCCATTACTATATAATTGCCTGGCTAAAATTATCCAAAGGATATACTGTATAAGAAATGTTTCGAATAATCCCGATCCAGGGTTTATTAAATACCGCTGAAACGCCTATTACTATTGGGTTGTATTCATCCTGCCTTTGAATGTGCTGCAGGAATTGATTTGTTTATATACAAAAAACAGGTCATTATACCTGCACACACCTTTACTGTAATTGGTGACCTATTGAACAAAAGATCGGAGATGGGCTACTGCGATGCTGTTAAAAGATGGGCGTGTGTATTGTATTACTTTTTGGATCAATGCAGGATTGAATAAGAACTTTTTGAAAAAATAAAATTGGTTTCGTTAAGGATATAAATTATTTAAATAAGCGTGGTATAAGCTGTGGTTACATTATACTCCTGCCATCTGTAACTATATATACCAGTGCTCAAAACACTTCAATAATTTTTTAAATACAAATTAATGCGGCTAATATTTTTATTATAAATCTCCTATGGCACCTGAGAATTTAATTTTCAATTCTTACACAATGATAAATCACTTCCGATCCATGGGATATGTCAAACCTATTTGCCGCCTTACTTCCATCATGATTGCCTGTACATCCCTTGTATTGGAAAGAGGTACTATGTCACTTTCAATATGCCCGGTTAATACCCGGTCATTTGCATGCTGCATTTCATAAATAAATCCATGAGATGATCTTTTATCATCAAATGTCTCAATTAATTCGAAATCTCCATTAAATATTTTAGCACTGCTGGCACGCCAAAATTCCGGTAATTCTATATATCCCTTTTCACCAAATAAACAGCATGCGTTCGCCATTCGGCAAATGATTGAAGAAAACAAAGTGGCGGTAATTTCTCCGTATTGCAATATCATAGCCAGTCGCTCATCTACACCTGTTTCAGTAAATACGGCGGAAGCCGAAATAAGTTCAGGGAACTCATCGGCAAAATAGTTTGCCATTGAAATTGGATAAACACCCAGGTCCAGCAATGATCCGCCGGCAAGATCCGGGTTGTAAATCCTACCCTTCCTATTTTTTTCCATAGAAAAACCAAAATCTGCCTGTATTACCTTCAGATTCCCAATCCTTCCTTCCCGGATCCATTGCTTTGCCTGCCGGATTGCCGGTAAAAAACAGGTCCACATGGCCTCCATTAGAAACACTTTCTGTTCTTTTGCAACCTTTATCAATTCATTGCATTCTTCAATGTTTACTGTAATTGGCTTTTCGCAAAGTACCGCTTTACCATTTTGCAAACAGGCAAGAGCCTGTTCATAATGAAAATTATGCGTGGTGGAAATATATACTGCATCAACTTCCTTGCTCGCGTATAATTCCTGGTAGGAGCACGAAATCGGAATATTATATTTTTTAGCATATTCCTCTCCCCTGGTTTTGTCGCTGGCAGCCACCGCAACAAGTTCTGCGTTTTTCATGAACTGAAAATCCTTCATGAAAGCATGTGAAATATGACCAGCGCCAATCAATCCCCATCTCAATTTCTCTTTACGTTGCATTTTGTGTTCATTTTAAAAGAAAGTGTATTGCGGGCCCGGGCTTTGCGTCTTTTTGACACCATTTTGCCCCTGGAGGTTTATTGTCTTTTGCAATCGCACCTGGCTATCGTTTTAAAATTATACTATTTAAATCTTTGAATGTAAAATAGCTTTTATTGCCTCCCGTTTGTTATAAAACAGAAAGGTAAGCTCGAAAGGAATATAAACCCACTAACCGGGCTACACGTTATTAAATGAATTTCAGACCTTCCTGGTCGAGCTTTTTATATTTCGCATAATCAAAAGTGTAGTAAAATGCACCTCTCTTGGAATACAACTTCTCCTTTTCGTCTAATTTTTTGAGGATATGAAGCGATAATATTTTCCTCGAAAAATTTCTTTTATCAAATGGTGTTTCATAAATAGCCTCATACAAATTTTGCAATTGGGGAAGTGTGAATTTTTCGGGCAGCAGTTCAAATCCTATTGGATGATTGGCTGCCCTTTGCCTCAGGCGTTCTTTTGCGAGGGATATCATATTCTTATGATCGAAAATCATTGAGGGTATATGCCTGGTGTCAAACCATTTAGCATGGTGACCTTTCATTAACTCAGCGGAATAATCATCAATCTTTATTAATGCGAAATATGCAATGGATACTACCCGTCCTCCAGGGTCACGATCTACTTCTCCAAAACTATATAATTGCTCGAGATAAATATTGGTAATCCCCGTAAGGACTTCCAGGATGCGAAACGCGGCCGTCTCAAGGGACTCGTTCTTTTTTACAAACCCTCCCATAAGTGACCAATTTCCCGAATGTGGTTCAAAACCCCTTTTTATAAGCAACGCATTAAGGTCTTTTCCATTAAAGCCAAGAATGATGCAATCTACCGCGATTAACATCCTGTCATGAACTTTGTATTTTGTGTTAATACTCATAGTTAATGTTCTTATGATTTTTCAATAAGAGAGATAAAAAATTTAACAGATACATCCCGGGAATTTTAAAAAAAGGTACCTCATAAGTGTCAAAACTACATTCCATTGTTTACTTCCGCGTTTCATTAAAAAATATTTCAAGATGTTAGTATTAAAATTCAAACTCTTACACATGATGTAACCCTAATTTACTTTTAGTAATAATTCGGCAGGCTTCAACCCCGGAGAAGATGCTTTAAGCAAAATATCCCCCGCTTTTTTGCCTGATTTGATTATAACAAGACATCTTCCCTGCCAGGCCTTTCGTTGCGGTAACTGGCAACTCTCCAGGCTTATGGGATTGGCATTTCCAACTCCCACAATAGTACCTGGGCCTTCCAGTTCAAACTTCACCAAATTTTCAGCTATTGGATTTCTATATCCTTTTTCGTCTGTGAGTTCTACGAGCACATAACTCAAATCCTGCCCATCGCCCTGCAGGTTTGCTCTATCAGCGCTTAATTTAATTTGAGCAGGCTCATCCACTGAGCGCAATTCAGCGGAACTAATTTTTTTTCCTGCACTGTACCCTACAGCTCGTAACTCACCTGGCTGCCACGGAACCTGCCACACAGCAGTAAATTTGTTCGTTCTGTTGGTTGGTTTTTTTCCCAGTGATTTACCATTGAATAAGAGCTCAGTTTCCTGGCAGGATGAATAAACATCAACTTCCATCAACTCGTTTTCATATCCTTTCCAGTTCCAATTTGCCACTACATCCGGCGAATGCCATTTAGACCATGGTTCTCTTTTAGGATTTGGTTCAAAAGATGGTTTACGCGGTATTACAAAAAGAGACAGTTGATGGTCTTTCCACAACACATCACGGTAATAAGATTGTGGGCGCTTCCAGCCACAAATGTCAATGTCACCGCAAAAGGCAACATTCCAGGGATAAAAGTTTTTATCCTGTGGGTAACCTCTCCACCCGATACTTGCTTCTCCAATGTAATCGAATCCTGTCCACACAAAATCGCCGATCACCCAGGGATGATCCAATACAGCCATCCAGTTTTCAAACGCCTCTAAGGGAAATGATTCGGTACCACACATTATTCTTTCTGGCTTGCGTTTGTGATCTGGGTCGTATTGATCCATTGCATAGTTATACCCGGCAACACCGAGCGCCGCAAAATATGGGTCCGTTTTTTCATTGACACTATTGACCGCGGAAGTTATAGGCCTCGATGGATCGAGCTTATGGACAAATTGCGCAAGCATTTGAGCAGTCCTGGCGCCCTCCGGTTTGTCTCTTTCAGGTATCTCATTTCCAATACTCCATAAAATAATACATGGATGATTGCGGTCACGTACAACCATGCTATTCAGATCTTCTTTCCACGATTTATCAAAGTAGAGATGATAATCATAAGGCGGTTTTCCTACTGTCCATACATCAAACGCTTCATCCATAACTAAAATGCCGATCCTGTCGCAGGCGTCTAAAAAAGCGGCTGAAGGCGGATTGTGGGAACAACGGATGGAATTAAAACCGCTTGCTTTCATTAACTCAACCTTCCGCTCCTCTGCCCTGTCGTAAGCTTTGGAACCGAGCGGGCCATTGTCGTTATGAAAACATCCCCCTTTCAGTTTAAGTGTTTTCCCGTTAAGCTGAAAACCATTTACAACATCGAAAGATATCGTTCTGACCCCAAATTTTGTTTTGATGCTATCAACCAGCTTCATGTCCTGGTAAACCCCCGTAAACGCCGTATACAGCATGGCTTTTTCCGTAGACCATAATTGTGGGTTCTTTACAACCATATCCTGGTCAAATACATACGAGCTGTCATTTACGATTTCATAGGTGGCTTTCCCGGATGCAGCTTCAATACCATTTTCATTTAAAATTCTTGTTTGCAAAGTAATTGCCATGCGCTGGCCGCTTTCATTAATCACTTTTGTTTTTATATTCACATTGGCAAGGCCCGACGAGACACCCGGAGTAGTGATATAAGTCCCCCAATGATCAACATGCACTTTAGGTACTATTTTTAGCCATACATGGCGATATATTCCCGACCCTGAATACCACCTTGTATTCTGCCCCTCATTTTTTACTTCCACAGCAATGACATTGTTTCCACCATATTTTATTTTATTGGAAATATCATACATGAAACTAGTATATCCATACGGGTGATTCCCGAGATGTTCACCATTGATCCAAACATCGGCATTCATATAAACACCGTCAAATTGTAACTGGATGACTTTACCAGTGTCCACAACGCCTATCTCAAATGATTTACGGTACCATGCAGTTCCTCCTACAGTAAACCCGCCTCCGACCTGGCTTATTGCATTAGAATCAAATGGGGAACTGGTTCCCGGCAAATCTTCTATGCTCCAATCATGCGGCAAGTCAACCTTTCGCCATTTCGAATCGTCAAAATCCAACTTGTCTGCACCAAAGACGCCTCCTTTGAAAAAAGTCCACCCATCATCAAAAAGGGACGCATTTGCTTTTTGCGAAAATGTTGCAGAATAACATAAAATCAGTAAACAGGAAATTATAAATCGTATCATCTATGCCTGGTTTTAAGTGTAATGAAATTTCCCGGCAGGTTATCTTACAATCTTTGTAAGCTACCGGCTTACAATTCCCATCAGTAAAATCAAAAATTATCAGCCTTTTACGTCTATCAGTATTTTTATAAAATCACCCGGCCTCAAATCCCATTGCTTTAGTGCCTGGGGCGTTTCATCTATAGGATAAATCTTACTGATCAATTTTGTAAAAGGAATTTTCCTTTCTTCCAGCATTTGAATCACGGGCCTAAACTCAAAAAGAGCGTTTCGGCTTCCGCAAATTGTCAATTCCTTTTTTACAAAAAGACTTGTATTGAACGAGACTTCTGTTTTTGAATATCCAATGTAAACGACGCGTCCCGCAAATGCAACTGCATCGACTGCGAGAACATAAGTCGAAGGAGTTCCAACAGCTTCTATGCACACATTTGCTCCTTCACCATTGGTTATATCCCGTATGGCTTTTAGCACACCATCACTGTTCGCATTCAATACATATTTTACCCCAAATGATTTTACCAGGTCAAGCTTTTTATCATCCGGATCAATTGCAATTACTGTGGCGCCCTTCCTGATGGAAGCCACTACGGCGCCGATTCCGATCATACCACATCCAATAACCAGCACTGTATCTGTTTCAGTTACTATTCCCCTGTTTGCTGCATGATAACCTACGCTCAATGGCTCTATTAAAGAAAATTCCTCCGCCGTAAGCAGGTCGCTTTTTAAGATTTTAGAATAATGTATAGCGAAATAACGGCTTAAAGCCCCATCTCTTTGCACACCCAGGGTCTGGTTGAATTCGCAGGTATTCATCCTCGCTGCGCGACAGGCCGGGCACTTACCACAGGATGTATAAGGGTTTACAGTTACCTTATCACCAATTTTAATTTCAAAAGGAACATCTACTCCTTTATTAATAACTACTCCGCTTACCTCATGACCGGGGATTCTCGGAAAAACAACTAACGGTGACATTCCCCTATAAGTACCCAGGTCTGTACCGCACAAACCCATATATTGAATTGCAAGTAACACTTCATCACTTCTGATTTTGGGTTCTGGCATTTCACGCACCGTTACCTTCCCGGGTTCCTCAATAACCACCGATTTCATACATTTTATTTAAAATAAAATTCAATAATTTCTGTTACCATTCTTAACCCGCTGACATTAAAATAAAGCACTTTTCTATATGATTTTCTCTTCATCTTTATTTGTTAAAAGTAATCCGGAATGCGGCAGCATAAGCAGAAGGATATTTTGCAACAGGCTGAATCATCAATGCATTTTTCCTTTGTGACCACCTTATTTTTTCAATACTGCCTACCAATTCGACATTCTTTATTATACCATTACCTGCGCCTGACGAAAGTGATTTAACAGCAACCTCTTCTCCCGGTTGCGGTAAAAGCAAGGTGGTTGCATATAAGGTGTCGCCCCTTGTTGTAAATCGTATGTCTTTTGATGTAAATGGCTTCTGCGTTTTAAATTCCCCACTGGCAGATTCTGTTGGCCCTTCTCCATAATCTTTCCAGGGACGTGTTCCATAAACGGCTTCTCCATTTATAGCCAGCCAGCTTCCCGTGCCAAGTAACACGTTTGTTTCTTCATCAGTAATTGTGCCATCTGACCGGGGGCCTATATTTAACAGCAGGTTGCCATTCTTACTTACAATGTCTATGAGGTTCGTAACTACGTACTGGGCAGTTTTGAATGTATTGGTATTCGTAAAACCCCATGATTCGTTACCAATGGCATCATCGGTTTGCCAGGCTTGTGGCCTGATGCCAGGAAGTTTACCCCGCTCAACATCAAGAACCGCAGAATTACCGGGATACGATTCATGCTTGTAATTGATCACTACACCTTTATTCCACTCTATCCCTTTATTATAATAGTATGATGCAAACGATTTTCTATAGGGCTCCATTTCTTTCTGCTCTATCCACCAATCAAACCAAAACAATTGGGGATGGTATTTTTCCACGAGTTCAACATCCCGCAACAGCCAATCATTCATATAGGCAGTTGTGAGTGGTGGTGATTTGGCAGTAGTGTCAAAAGGACCTGGTATTTGAGCAGGGCCATAAAAATCCGAGAAGGATGAATCGTTTACATCAGTGTCAAAAGTGCGGCCACCTCCCATAAACCACCAATGTTCTATGCGATGCGAAGAAAGGCCAAAAATTAAATTGGCTTTATGGCTGGCTTCCGCAAGTTCGCCTATAATGTCTCTTTTAGGGCCCATATTATATGCGTTCCATTTAGACAGGGCCGTGTTGTACATAGCAAAACCATCATGGTGCTCTGCAACAGGTACTATATACCTCGCGCCAGATTTTTTAAATAATTCAACCCAGGCATCTGCATTAAATTTTTCTGCCTTAAACATTGGGATAAAATCTTTATAGCCGAATTTATTTTGCGGCCCATATTTTTCAATATGATGTTTATACTCCTTTGAATCTTTCAGGTACATGTTCCGGGGATACCATTCGCTTTCAAAAGCGGGTACCGAATAAACTCCCCAATGAATAAAAATTCCAAATTTGGCATCTCTGAACCAATCGGGAACCTGGTATTTTTCAAGAGAAGGCCAGTCTGCCTGGAATTTTTCCTGGGCGTTTGTTGTAATATGCAAACAGCATATAAGAATTGTGTTAACAAAATATATCAGGACTTTTTTCATTGAAATTTTCGTTGGATTGTTTTAATATTATTTCGTTGACCCTATTTGTTCGCTTCATTTTTTTGATGTAACACCGCGAGTAAAAACATATAATTATCAACTAAAAAGCCTTCATAGCCCCAGCATTCACCGCTCCATGTTTTCCAATCTTTTGATCTTCCGTTAGTGCACCTCCCCTGGAAATTACCCTCCGACATACTCTTAAGCAATGGCAATAAAATGGCATCGGCATCTTTTTTTCTTCCCAATTTCTGCAAAGCATTAATAGTAAAGTAAGTAAAACAAGAAGTTGCACCGCCATTTTCATAGATCTGGAATCCATCAACGTTATCTGCACGGCTACCGCCACCAACCTCTAATAAAAGATCGGTATAGTCAGCCCTTATTACGGGCACCAGGTTACCAGGCATTCCCAATTCAAAATTAGTAAACCCAACCGTTTTCATTTTTAACAATAATACATCCATAATTTTATTGGCAATAGCTGGTTCAATAAGACCATAACTAATAGCGACACCGTTAACAAAGGTGAAGTAATAATCATGTAATTGCCCATCTGCACTTTTCCAACCGGCAAGTACACCCGTAGCAGGATTGTAAAAAGTTTTCAAATAAATATCTTTCAACTCTTTGGACTTGCCTTTAAAAAACCCGGATTCGGTTTTCGATCCATACAGGTCATTGGCCTTTTCTAATAATTGTAACGCATGATATGCCAATGCATTGGAATAGGCATCTTTGTGGCCAAAACCTATGGTATCCCACCAATTTGATGGTCGTTGCGTTTTATCACCCTTCCAGCTCCCGGAGTTACCAGACAAGCAGAATTCCATCAACCCGTCATTGTCCTTATCAGCTGCAAGCATTTTTTCCGACCATAATTTTATCTTACCATAATTTTCAGTAAACCACTTTTCATCTTTATTAGCGATTGTATAAATACAGGTGGCAATGAGTAAGGAAGGGTAGGAATCCAATGAATTACAGGCTGTTGCTGATTCAGGGATGCCCCATGTTTTATCATAATCATACCCCAGCATTCCGTATCCTTTTTGCCCGCTTAAATACCTGTCAAGTGTCATACGAATTAAATCGAGTGCTGATAATTCACCTGCCAGCCGTGGGGTAAACGCTGCTACCTCGGCATACTTGAATAAAGTAAATGCACAGGCATCGCTTGATGAATTATTTGATAAAATCTTAAGTAGCGGATTTAACTGGAAGATGCTTATAAAATTTTTGCGGAAGCAATCATAGCGCTCATCTTTTTCTATGCCTTTTACCGCAGGATGAATGGTTGCAACTTCAAAATGATATTCTATTTTTTTTAATGATGAATCTGCTGCCGCGAATTGAATTTTCACAAATGGATGTTCAATAAATCTCTGTGAGCTATACTGTACTGTTATTCCCGGAATGTTGCAAGTAACCCGGAGGGTGCCCATATCGGGGAAATGCAGAATACCGGGAAGGATTACCGAAGCGTCGGCTTCATTCATTACGCCCAATAAAGTGGCATGGTTCGCATGTTGCTCTATATTCAATATAAAAGGCTGCCGGTGGGCGTTGTTATAATTGGTGCTTAGTGTAAACGAAGATTTTTTGATGGCAATTTCCCAAACAGGAAGATCACCTGGTGCCTGTGAAGGAAGCCTGTAGCTTATGGTATTTTCATGTGACGATGACTTGTAAACTCCTGTTACATCTTCATGTAAAATGATATTGGATTTGAGCGCATTTTTTCCAAGTGAGTCAATAGCAAAAAAAATAAATTGTGGCGAAGAAAGATCCGGGATAATTTTTAAAAATCCAGACCCGGTTTTATCAAAAGGTATGCCCGCCGAAACTAAACCTTCGGTCGCTGAGAAAGCCAACCCGGTGAGTATGGAATCTTTTATGAAAGTGCGTCGCTGCATTGCATTGTTTAAATAGAACACCATGCTAAACTCCCCGATAATTACTGTAAAGATGTAACCATGATGTTTTGCCTACCAATCTTCCCCATGAGAAGGTTTCAATGATGTTTACAATTTTCTCAAATATTTATGTATAGCCTTGTACCATTTTTCAGCCATCTTTTCTTCGCCAACTTCATTAGGATGAATGTCATCATACAGATCTGTGGATGCATGTATACCTGAATATTGATCTACCAATGTCACCCGCGAAGTGATAGTATTTTTTGCTGAAACACGTACCGCAAGCTGTTTATTAAAATTTTTTACTGCCTGCCCGTAGCTAATACCATTTCCGCAAAGTTTCTTATTTACCCATTGTGCACCCAGGGGAGGTATTTGTGCCACAAAAATTTTCACGCGTGGGTTCTTTTGCCGTATAATATCAATAACCGAACAGATGTCATTCAGTGCTGTTTTTACCGGTGTGCACTGAAATACTTCGTTAGTGCCGAGCTCCATCAAAACTATAGACGGTGTGTACGTTTCGATCCAATCATGGATATTTCCTCTTTGTTTATCCCACTCAGGTTGCGCTAATAGATCTGCTGCCTTCCATCCGGAGTGGCCATCGTGATCCATGTCAAAATCAGGATCAGGAAACTCGCTGCCCATATGATGCTTACTCCAGGATCCGATAAAATCAAAATCATAATTCCCCTTGTGAAGTAATTGCCACAATGCCCTCCTGTAACTATTGTATTTATTGGTACCGTTAGTTATGGAGTTACCCAGGGTAAGAATATTACTCGTTGCACTATCGTAAACTGTCAACATAAAACGCTGGTGAACTGTGGAATCAACTGTTGAAGCACTTATATGAATCATATACTGACCGGGCTTTTCCGGTTTCCCCGAAAGAGAGTGACCAGCCACATTAAAAAGTACCCAGGACGGCGACGCGTCAACAGAATAAGAAATAGATTTGCCTGCTGAATCTACAGCACAGAATTGATAATAATACATTGAATCAATGCAAATCCTGCTTTTTTCTTTTGCAATGAACGACAATTTCGAAGGCTGCTTATTTTGCATGTACGCTTTTTGCTGAAAGCATATACCAATAACTAAAATCAAAAGTGTCGTCTTCATTTGAATGCGATAAACTTATTTCTTAATCCATTTTATTACCGGCTTGCCATCTATCATATGCAGGGGCAGCCAAACATACCTTGAGTCTTCGAGATCCAGTTTATTCCACCTGTCGGCCATAAAAATAAAATTGTCGCTATTGCCTGGCAACGGTAAAACATAGGTGCTTTGCGATGCAAAAGTATTTTCTGCACCCGTACCTATACACGGACTATCATATTGTTTCCATTCTCCCAGCAGGCTATCAGCAACTGCATAGGTTGCCGGGTTGGGTGACCATCCGCTACAGCCTGATGTAATTAAATAATATCTATCAATATACTTAAAGACTGCCGGAGCCTCCCTGTCATGCGCCGAAGTTATGCGGCTATAGTTCTTTGTTGGAGACAAATAATCACTACTTAACAAACAGACATGCATTGACTTATTAAGTTCTGAAGAATAAATAAGGTATGCCTTATCGTCATCATCTTTAAAGAGCGTCATGTCGCGGGCCATCTGACCATTGGGTTTTATGCTGCCCAAATACGTGTAAGGGCCTGTGGGTTTCTCACTTACAGCAACGCCTGCCTGCGAATAACTATAATCGTTAGCGTCTATATGCATCCACATTACAAATTTTCCCGTCTGCCTGTTATAAATAACTTTTGGGCGTTCAATAACCTTGCTGGTATCAAGATCTTTAGCCTTATCACCGGTAACCGGTGAGAGGGCCAGGCCTTCATATTTCCAATGGAATAGATCTTTAGATGAATAACAGGACACGCCTCCGGCAGGCACACGATAGTCTTCCCAGTTTTGATTTGGCACCAGCCAGGTTTTGCCTTTTTTTATTTCGCCAAAAAGGTAGTACGTATTGTCATGGTATAATATGCCGGCTCCGTGTGCATTGATTGGTTTACCATCAACATCTTTCCAAACTTCTCCCGTTATTATGGGCATCTCTTTGATTTCCCGGTTCTGCTGGGAAATAACAGCATTACCAGAAATCAGAAAAGCGAAACCAAAAAAAGTTCGTATTGCAAAGCACTTCATATGCTTATTTTAAATTTTATATTCACGAATTTACAAGGCAAGCCCTCATCTCTCTTCAAGTATAACAACCCCCCAGGCATCCAATGATAACTTCTCATTTGTGCTCACATTTTTTCCGGTCAAAAGACTTGTGCAGGTTTTGTATGGATAAACAACAGTATGCGCTTCACCGGAATAATTAAAATAATAATGGATATTCTTACCAGACTGGTTAACTCCATTCTTTACGATTAATGGAAAAGCAAGCTTTTGATCAATCGTCTGTAATCCTGCCTCCCTCACAACATCTGCCATTAGCTTCCGGAGTATTGTTTTTGATGGGAAAGTGCCCAAATACGTAACACTTCCTTTACCATAGGTGTTCTGCGTAATGGCAGCATACTTGCCATAATAAGGATGTTCATAATACGCGAGCACTTTGGCCGTTGCGGGTACAAGCAATTCAGCCCAGTCATGCACAAAGTTTTCCCGGTCTCCTGCCTTAAAAGGATCACCTCTCAATTTCAGCTTATCAATATTAATAAACTGCTGGTAGGAAAACCCACAGGCTTCTTTCAATAAACCAGGCATGCGAATACTTCTTACCTGTACATTTTCATTTGAAAAACCACTTTTAAATGCAAATACAATATGCCCACCGTTTTTAACGAATGTGTTTAACCTGTTCAGCAAGCTATCGGTGGCGATATATAAGGGAGGAACGATAAGCAGTGAATAGCGCTCAATATTTTTACTTTGCGGATTTACAAAATCACAGCCAACATTCAGGTTATACAATACATCATATAGCTGGTGAACAACGTCATTATAATTCAACGTTTGGCTAAATGGAAACCAATTAAGAGCTGTAAGTGATTCGTTGCTGATCAATACCGCGACTTTATTTTTCTTTTGCAGGTTGATGATTTTGGACCCCACCAGTTCCAATTCTTTACCAATTTGCCTTGCTTCAATGTACGTTGGATTTGATTCCATATCGTGGCTTAGCAAACCTTTCCAATATGTTTCAGCACTGCTGTGAATAGAGTGCCATGGCCAATATTCAACCATATTTGCCCCGCAGGCAAAATGGCTGTAAGCCTGTAAACGCAATTGGCCCGGATAAGGCAATTCCTGGCTGCCCGCAATACTTTGCGCTTCCGTTTCAAGTACGAGATAATTATCCTGTTTTAAAGAGCGGGCAACATCACCGCCGAAAGAAATTTCTGAACCGGTAAGCCGGCTCCCTGTGGGATGATAAATATCTATCCCCGCTATATCAAATGCTTTTGCGGCAGCAAAGTGATCTACATTGGGTTGTACACCATATGAATACCCACGCCATTCGAGGTCAAAATTATGTGTTACAAACTGACCAGGTTTTTTATATTCATTGATGAGAGAAACCTGCCATGCCAGGTAACTGGTAACCTGCTCCCGCTGAAATTTTGAAAATTCACAGCCCAGTCCTGCATTAATATTGCCATCCATCGAAGGCATGTCTTTCCAGCTATTTATACTATTGGCCCAGTAATTAAGGCCGAAGGCTTTGTTTAAATTTTCCGGAGTGGTAAATTGTTCCTGCAGGTAGCGAAGAAACATTGCCTGCATGGTATCCCCCGAATTATCATAAAACTTCGTTTCGTTATCTGCCTGGTAACCAATAACAGCCGGGTTGTCTTTTACATGCGATATTAATTTCCTGATGATGCGCTCTGCATATTTGCGAAATACAGGGTTTACAATATCCATGTTTTGCCTGGCGCCATATTTATTTTTTCCATACGGGGTTGTCACGAGCACCTCGGGATGTTCTTTTGCAAGCCATGTGGGGATCGCATAGGTTGGTGTTCCAACGATCACTTTAATCCCGGCCTTATTCATGGCATCCAGTACCCTGTCTAATTTTGAAAAATCGAATATACCATCCTGTGGTTCCCATACTCCCCATGTTGATTCTGCAACACGTACAACATTAATTCCACACTCCTTCATCATTTGCACATCTTGGTCCAATCGTTCATAGGGCATATACTCATAATAATATGCCACCCCATATAATACTTTATCAAGCCTGGGCTGTGAAAAGACACAGGAATAAAAAAGTAAAAAAATACAGAGATTAATTTTTTTCATTTATACATCTTACATTAATAAAATTCAAGGTAAACATCTTCGAGATATATCACTGGCATGCCTGGCTTATTATTTCGGTATCATTGCCGGTAAAATATTTCCATAGCCACATGGCGATCCATAATATGTATTAGTTATGCTACAGCCCATCTAAAAATTACCGTTCTTCCTTTTTACCTCCGTTGAATGTACCAGTTCGTAATTTGTCCATGACTTTAATTTATGAGGATCAGTCAGTGATGCGTGACCGGCATTTTTAAAATGCGGCTCCTTATTCAACCCGGTCAATTTACCATTTCTTTGTTCCTTTCCTGTTTTCCGGGCCCAGGTTTTAAAATCTTTTGTGCTGTCAATATTAAATCCGCCTTCGAGGCTCCACCATGTATTCCCGGAAAAAAAATCCCCGGTTACGGTTCCCTTTATTAGTTCATCTTTTCCAACAAAAGTGTTTTTATAAAAACGAAAGCGGCTGCGCCTGCTTTGTTTATCTGCATAATGGATGACAGACCCCCTGGCGTTATAAATGATATTGTTGTAAAACGCTAAATCAGCAAATTGGGTTTCATCCCCACTGCTGTTCCAAATATATACAGCTGCCTGTGCGGCGGAAACCGAACCATCATTTTCGCTGATATTATTTCGGATGGTATTGTGATGCCACGGAGTGGCTCCCGCATATTGAAATATGCCAAATGCGCTGCCGTAATTATCATAGGAAAGGCAGTGTTGAATTGTTGAATACGTAACGCCGCCATCCAGATCAAAACCACCGCCATCATCAGCGCCTTTAGCCGTTTTATTACCATAGGAAATACAATACCGGATCATTACGCTATCGGCCTCATAACACCAGATGCCAACAGGTCCGTTTCCTATACGCGGCATATCCCATCCATTGTTGGAGGCGACACAATATTCAACGGTCACCTTTGTGCTGTGTCCTACAACAATCCCGCTGCCACTGTGATTTTTTAAATTAGACGGATCACCGGGATTATTTTCTGTACGGCAATCGGCAATGTAAATATCCCTGCTATCCTTATGCCCATATTCGCCTTCAATTGAAATTCCTGCAAAGCCGTTCTCATATGCGCGTATATGGGCCATCGAAATTAGAGTAGATGAGTAAACAAGTAAGCCGGCCTTTTGAAAGCCTGAGATATCAAGGTTTTTTATGGTGATATGTGTACACTTATTAATAAGTACGCCATTCTTAATATTCCCATCTTTGCGGCCAGCCCCCTTTAAAGAAAGATCGCTAAGCCGGATATATTTTGCTGTATTAAGTTCAAGCGCTCCGTCTTTATCTGACTGGATACTGGCAAAACCACGCCCATATGAGGAAATGATAATTGGCTTTTTAGAAGTCCCGCTTTTATTATTAATATATAATGTTCCGTGGAATGTTTGGCCACCTGCCAGTAAAACCGAATCTCCCGGATGTAATTCAACACCGTTGATCATTGCAATTGTTTTAAAGGGGCTGTTTTTACCACCCGCATTTTCATCACTACCCGATGCATTTACATAATAAGCCCGGGAATGTGAAACAGGTGCAGCGGATACCGACTCTAAGCCATAGAAAAAAACAGTAAATGTAAAAACCCGTGTTGCCAATTTTAGTACATACCGGTGTAATGTATACAGGTAGCCGCTTAAATAAATATTCGAAAATTTTATTTCAACGGTTGACTTTTTACATAGGTGAATACCTGTTTTTATCGCATTAGAGGTCAATATCCGGGATTTTGTTTAAGATTGGGATTCAAATCAATCTCTCCTTGTGGTATAGGAAAATATTCATTTTTGTTGACAGTGAAATTAACACCTGTAAGGTTGTTGGGTAACCTGGTTACTTCTGTTTGCAGGTAATTAGAAATATAACTATCGGCAACACCCCAGCGAACAAGGTCAAAAAAGCGATGTCCTTCAAGAGCGAGTTCTAACCTTCTTTCAAAACGTACCGCTTTTCTCGCCGTTTCCTGGTCTGTCCAGGGTGTATAATATAAACCCATATAGTAAACCGCCGAACCATAGTAGTTATTCTCATAATCATAAGTAACCTCCACAGTTCTGCTATTA
>JBDTLZ010000106.1:0-19254 GCA_039934515.1 Ginsengibacter sp. | reverse complement strand
AGAGACTGAATATAAAGAGCTTAAACTCACGTATTAAAAAGCTCAGTTCTCTATAGCGAGATAATACCCTCTCTTCCTGGCCAGTGTCCTCACCGGACATACCCGAATTAATATTATCTTAGAAGCTGTTTAAAAACGATTCAGCATATTTCGTATGGCGGATAAATGCACCATAGCCACACTGGTGTGATTAAGCCGTTCATAATTTTTTGAGGTTCTTCTGTTGGTGTCTATCCATGAAAAAGTTCTTTCTACTATCCATCTTTTTGGCAATATTTTAAATGTGTGCAATTCATCTCTTTTTATTATCTCGAGTTCACCGGTTAATTCGTGAAATGGTTACCCGGGAATATTGGCCCAGTTTTAGGATCCACAAACTGTATATGCCGGAAATGCAGGAAACATCTATGGCGCCGATCTTGACAATCACCTCCTTCGTAAAATAAACGGTGCAGGCATCATTGTAATTTTGCAGGTACCAGGTCCTGGGATATTTTGGTGACAGGGCCGGCAGCAGTGGCAATTAAAAATCTGATATCTTTAACTTAATGATGAATAAAGAAAATGAAAGGTTTATAACGCTGGATGTATTTCGCGGGATGACTATTTTTCTAATGATAATAGTTAATACTCCCGGCGGCGGGGCAATTCCTTATTCTCCCCTCGAACATGCAGAATGGCACGGGTGCACTTTAACCGATCTGGTTTTTCCATCTTTTCTTTTTGCAGTTGGAAATGCGATGTCTTTTTCAATGAAGAAATTTGCGACGCTTCCGCAGAAAAAAGTATTGTTTAAAATAGGTAAGCGCACGCTGTTGATTTTTGTTGTTGGATACCTGCTAACCTGGTATACAACCATGCATTTTGACAATGGAACGCTTGTCTTTAGTGATTTTGCCCAAAACCGCCTGATGGCGGTATTACAGCGAATTGCACTGTGTTATTGTATTGCCGCATTAATGGTATATTATTTTTCAACACGATCGGTCGTCATTCTTTCTATTATTTTATTGCTCTCCTATTGGATGATGCTATTCATTTTTGGTGAGCCGGGGATACAATATACGATAACCGGAAATGCAGTGAGAAGGTTGGACCTGGCGGTTATCGGGGAGCGGCATATGTATCGCGAACGGGGAATTGTTTTCGATCCCGAAGGCTTGCTTAGTACCATTCCGGCAACGGTCAATGTGTTGGCAGGTTACCTGGCAGGCGTTTTCATAATTCAAAAACAAAAGACGTATGAAACGGTCGCTAAGCTTGCAATGGCGGGCGCATTGCTGATGTTAATGGCTTTATCCTGGAATTATTTTTTGCCAATGAATAAGAAATTATGGACAAGTTCTTATGTTGTTTACACTACCGGGATCGATCTAATTGCACTGGGCACTTTATTTTATGCAATTGAAATAAAAAGATGGAAAACAGGCGTCGCTTTTTTTTCAGTGTTTGGGAAAAATCCTTTGTTTATTTATGTTTTATCAAACCTGTTCCTCATTTTTCTCATCATGAAGATAGTGCCGGGTAAGGTCTTTATTGATTGGATCAATGAAGTTTTTTTCCAGGAGATTGCGCCAGGCCCTTTTGGTTCATTGTTATTTGCAATTTCTTTTACGTTAGTATGCTGGAGCATTGGCTGGATATTGGATAAAAAAAGAATTTATATCCGGATGTAATTATATAAGAAGCTATTGGTGAAGATATGGCATTCATAAAACAGGCATTTCACTGTAGGTTCTTCCTGCCAGTTCTCTTCCTGCTTTTTTTTTATTGATACCTCCCCATTGTTTAAAAAAAAACGCAACCTCCTGCTCCTGGCATTGTTGTTTGATATCCCACACCCATAGTTCTTTTATTGGCCGCGCCTTTCTGCCACTTTCTCCGCCAACAATTGCCCAATCGATATTTTTCAAATTCATGTTATGAAGTGGGCCGATCAATGGTTCACAGGAAAGAAATTTTATTTTTGCATTGGTATCCCGAAGGTCATCAATCCGGGATTTCACTTTTTCATTTTCCACAGAAACACCCATCCATATATTGTCTGTCCATTTTAACAAATGGTGTAATTCTTTTAGCCGCTCCGATCTTTTTGTGAGTACCTGGTAAGTATGCCGGGAAGTATTATTCATGACCTCAAAAACTTTGCGTATGAATTCCAGGGGAACTTCGGGATGAAACAAGTCGCTCATAGAATTTACAAAAACAATTTTAGAATTTTTCCACGAATATGGCATAGCAAGGGCATCTTCATGAATACGTACTTTAAAACCATCTTTATATTTTTCAATGCCCATTGTCTGCAGACGCCTTGTCATAACTTCTGCATAGCAATATTTACAACCCGCTGAAACCTTGTCGCAGCCTGTTGTTGGGTTCCATGTCATTTCTGTCCATTCAATGCTTGATTGTGCCATAAACCAAATCTCATCGTTTTTATACCAGGGTTAGCAAAACTGTCAAAGTTTACACTTTTAAAATGAGCACCCGCATTCGCAGCGGTCGAATAGTCTTTCGCATAGGCAACTAAAATTTCACTTTTTTGTTCTGTCCAGCCACCGCCGAATGCATTCATTCGATAATATTTCCTCAATATAAAATCTAAAAGCTTTCCATCAAAACAATTTCCCCTGTTCTCCCGGCCTCCTGAAAATGGTTGTATCCAATTCCCACCGGTCTTCATTCATCCCATAGAGCTTGCCATATTTTTTATATTGCATGCGCACCATCTCCGCTATATTTCCTTCGCCGCGCATCCGCACCCCCCAACGGGTATCATTCACTTTTCCATCATGGCCGCCTTCGATCATGTGCCATACTTTATCGGCCCGGTCGGGAAAATTTTTATACAACCAGTCGTGGAACAAGAATTTAATAGCGCCATTCAAACGGATAAATGTATATGCAGTAAATTTTGCACCTGCATCTTTTGCGGCCTTCATGATCCGCTGCATCTCATGCTCATTGAGGCCGGGGATCATTGGCCCCATCATGATGCCCATATGCACACCAGCGTTGCTCAATTCTTCGATTACCTTTAACCGCTGTTTTGCAGTCGCCGTTCTTGGCTCCATCACCCTGCGCAGGTCTTCATTAAATGATGTAATGGAAACCATCGCAGAAACCAATCTTTTTTTTGCCATTTCCTGCAGTATATCCTTGTCTTTAATGATCCACGAATTTTTGGTAAGAATCCCGACCGGCTGATTAAATTCATTGCACACTTCGAGAAGGCTTCTTGTTAACCTGTATTTTTGTTCTGCCGGCTGATAGCAATCTGTGTTGCCGCTTAGCATGATAGAGTTGGCTTCCCATTTAGGATGCATTAAGAATTTTCGCAGCATTTGCGGAGCATTCATCTTTACAATTATCTTCCTTTCAAAATCAAGGCCGGCACTATATCCCCAGTATTCATGAACATTCCGGGCATAACAATATATACATCCATGCTCGCAGCCTGCATAAGGGTTCATGCTATACATAAGGCTCAGATCCGGGCTTTCCACTTTGTTTACAATGCTTTTTACGTCCTGCTCCAGGTATTGCGTTGCCGAATTCTGCATTTCCCAATCATCAATGCCTTCAATGTGTTCTTGTACATTTTGGTTTTTTAAAAATTTATTTTTTGTATTGAACTGGGCGCCACGGCCCGTCATGTATTGATCGTCTGCTACCTTGTCCTGTGGCGCAACTTTAAAATGATCTTGTTTTAATTGGTCTGGCATAACAATATTTTATAAATGATAATTGTAGAAGTAATCTATATGATCGCGCTATTGGCGTGCAGGTATGGAGTAAGCCTCCCGCATTTGTGTATGCGATGAATGGCCGAACAGAACTCGTTAATTAAAGACGGTCGGGTTATGTAAACAAGGCACCCTGCTTTGTTGTAACGGGAAGATTCATGAAATCAAAACGCTGCACGATCTGGTATGCTTTATCGCCGACCTTTCTTTTAATCAACAGCATTCCATCTGCGATAAACCGGCCGGTAAAGTGCCTGTGGCTATATTCATTCCAGCCTTTTTCATATTGCCATGGTAACAATTTCCTGGCTATTGTGATATTAGGATTATCTGGAAAATGTGGTTTGTTGTCTTTATTCAATGTCATCAACTGTCGTGCTGTCCTCAAATCTCTTGCAAGATTCTTAACCTGCTGCTTGCTTTCCACATTTATAAATATTGTGTGAGCCGGGAAGCTTCCATAATCCTTTAACTCTACCTTAAAGGGAGCGTATCCCATCGCTATTGTTTTCAAATTGTTTACAAGCCTTTCTTCCATCATTTCAAATTGTACAAAGTTTACAAGAGCAATGTGAGGCTTGCCCCACAGTGCAGCAGGGGCTTCATATGCGTCATAAAATTCCCTTTTTACTTTCATAATCTTATTCCATAATTCTTCATGCGGGCTTAAAACGAGCAGGTATTCGTTATAGCGATAACCGGGTATTTGTATCAATGATGTGGTATCCATAAGGTCAATTGTTAAAATTTAAAATATTAATTCAGCACTCCGCCATTTCCCGATTTAAGGGCAAATACTTTAATTATTTTACAGGTGTCATATTGGTTCTTTCTTCGTAGCAGTAACAATTCATTAACCATAAATGATTCATGGAATGATTTACGGGCATATTGAGTTAACGCTTTAAAATAAACTTCTTCAGGAAGGCTTCCTGCGATGCTTACATGTGGATGGGTAATTAATTTCATTGATGGGAACCCGCAAGCATTAACATACGTATTTACCACTTTTAGTTCTTGTGCCAGCTTTTGAAAAGATTTTGTATCCTGCACACGCAGGTAAATAGTATGCGCCGGAAAGCCGCTGTAATTGTTTAATGCGACAGGAAAACTTTGTTGATTATTGAAAATATTTTCCATCCATCGGATAGCGGTATTTTCCATAGCTTCTTTTGCAATGAAATTTGCGATCATAATATAAGGGTGCGTATGGATGCCAGTTTTTACATTATATTCTTTATAAAAATCCTGCTTTTCTGCCTTTACTTTTTCATTCATTTCGCTGCCCAAATTAACCATGAGCAGGTATTCGTATTGCTCATCACTATTTAACTTATAATCATACTTTACGTTAGCCGCCGGGTTTGTTGTTATTAATCCTGGTTTCATATAAAATTAAATTTTGCTGGTAATAAAATTAGCATAAATTTACTAAATAATTTAGTAACCACCCAAAATATTTATATGGCTCCTGATAATTTTTTTTCTGCAAAGTATATGGGAAGTAAGGCGCTTACCCAACAGGATATTCATTCCGCAAATGCCACAGGCTTCGGAGCGGCTGCAGATGATTATATGGAACGCGGCATCGACCTCAACGAAGAGCTTATACAAAATAAGCCGGCAACATTTTTTATGCGGGTAAGCTGCGATGCTATGAAAGAAGCCGGTATTTATAAAGGCGATGTGGCGATTGTTGACCGGTCGATAAAAGCTACCAATGGTAAAGTAATCATTGCCATTTTGAACGGGGATATGCTCATACGGCGATTTGAAAAAACAAATAAAAGCATAAGGCTGCTCGCCGATTCAAATAAATTATCTGCTATATATATTGATAATAACTGTGAAGAGTTTGCTGTATGGGGAGTGGTTACCTACATAATTCATAAGCCCTGAAAAATATAAAATAGGGTATCATAAACAGCATCTTGAAAGACTGTTATCTGGATTGTCAATATTAGTGCCCCCGTGCAAAAATGCTCCCGGAAATCAATAAATACCATGAAAGCAATTGTCGATTGTAACAGCTTTTATTGTTCCTGCGAAAGGGTGTTCCGTCCCGACCTGAGAAATAAACCTGTAGTAGTGTTAAGTAATAATGATGGCTGTATTATATCGCGGAGTGACGAAGCGAAAAAGCTGGGAGTTGACATGGCCGGCCCATATTTCCAGGCAAAACAGTTAATCGAAAAACACCAGGTGGCCACATTTTCTTCCAACTATAATTTATATGGTGATATGAGCCGCCGGGTAATGGATACCTTAAAGATATTAGCCGGTCAGCATAATGTTGAAGTGTATTCTGTTGACGAATCATTTCTTGATGTAAGTACTATTGCCGAAGATCTTCTCAATGATTATGCATTGCAAATGAGAGAAATCGTTGAACAATGGACAGGCGTTTCTGTTTCAGTGGGCATAGCGCCGACAAAAACACTTGCCAAAATTGCGAACCATCTTGCTAAAAAAGACAAGGCCGCAACAAAATGTGTAACCACTCTTGTCAATGAAGATGAAATAAGGGCTGTTTTAAAGAAAACAAGTGTGAAAGAGGTTTGGGGCATTGGAAATGCTTATGCCGACAAACTCCTTAATTGGGGAATCACAAGTGCATGGGACCTTAGCAGTATGCCTGAGGAATGGGCCCACAAGCATTTGGGGGGTGTTGTGGGCTTAAGGCTTATCAGGGAATTAAAAGGAATTCCATGTATTGATATGGAACCTGAGCTGGTCTCAAAAAAAATGATCGCTACTACCCGCATGTTTGGAAAAAATGTTACAGAACTTATGGATATTAAAGAAGCAATAGCCACGTATACCGCCAGGGCTGCTGAAAAATTAAGAAGACAAAAATGTGCAGCTACAGGACTAAGTATATTTATCGTGGCTAAGGAAGAGCGCAACCCGGTCAATTTTAACCGGGGTGTCACTTTAACTGCTCATACCATTCTGCCTGCTGCCACGAGTGCTACGAATGAATTTATTGCCCATGCGATGCAACTGGCCGGTCAAATATTTCAACCAGGGCGCGAATATAAAAAGGCGGGTGTAATGTTGAGCGGCATCCTTCCCGATACATCTATCCAGGCTAATTTATTTGTGCCTCCATCGGACAATAGCAGAAGGCTTTTAATGGACGTTCTGGATAACCTTAATTTTAGCATGAGAGATGATGTCGTAAAATTCGCCTCCTCGGGTCTTACCCGTGATTGGAAAATGCGACGCGAATTTCGTTCGCCAAGATATACATCGAGATGGAATGAATTGCGCGAAGTGTGTTAATTTAATTGGAAGAAAATAAGAACCGGTTGGCAATAACTTTATCATTAGTTAAGTCAATAATATATTGGTAGCAAGCAAAATAAACCTGTTGATTTCTTCTTCGGTAAGTTTTCAAGCGGGCATTTTTTCAGATAGAGCACCGTGATTTGTTTCGGGGGCATAAGAAATTTTTGCCTGGATATTATCAGGATCCTGAAAAAATTTTGTAGAAAATGGTATGCATTTTTCTCGTCAAAAGTGTTACTAATAAAGCCGGCCTAAATTAGTATTACAACTTATCCATTATTTCTTTTTGATATGGCGATTTCTGCTGCTTTCACGATATCAGGTGTATCAGGGCCATATTTTTTCAACAGATCCTCAGGCTTACCGCTTTCTCCAAAGTATCCCTGGTCCCAATACATTGAATCGGTATTGGAAAATTGGCTGCGGCAATGTGCGCAAGGATTTCGCCGAGTCCTCCAAAGATATTATGCTCTTCTGCGGTGACAGCGCATTTTGTTTTCTGAGTCGGTTTCACGACACCTTCCGACATCATTTCCTTCGGCAAGAGCCTGTGCCTTGCCGATTTCAAAATGTTGATTTTCTTCCATAAAATTGGGCCATTTCGGTCGGCCAAATCCCAGGTAAACCGGTTCCAGGTAATCGGCGATAGCAAGGGTTGCCACTTTCGTTTGGTTAAAATCACAAGGCACAACAACGGTCATGCCCGGAAGTATTCTCATCAAGAGCAAGCAAGATCCCCTGTGAGCACTACCACATTTTCATTTTTGGCAACAATGTCTTTAACCATATCAATATTTTATTTTGTATGAAGAAAAAACAACGCTTGAAATTAGGGTTTAGCCCGTAAGGATAAAAATAATAACAGGAGATAAAATATATTGAAAATTCTACCCACCGGGTGGTGCGGTGCTATTCAAAAAAGTGTTGCAATTGCAGGAAGATAATTGCAGGATCGACCCACAGCAATATCGGGCAGGCGTTGCAAAAAAAAGAAAATTAATTCATTTGAAAATTAAGATTATTATGAAGGGTCTGATCATCTTTTAATTTCAATTCCCATTTCCAGGCAGAGGAGATCATTTCATCCAGGGAGAATTTGGGTATCCAGCTTAGCCGGTCCTTTGCCATAGAATTGTTGGCGTAAACCGCTACTACATCACCTGGCCGCCTTGGTCCGATCACGTAATTCAGTTTTACGCCGCTCACTTTTTCAAATGAAAGTATTGCTTCGAGTACTGTAACGCCGTTCCCGGTTCCGAGATTGAAAACTTCGCAGGGCGACGTATTTTTTTTATTGATTAAATACTGAAGTGCTAGTATATGTGCGTGAGCGATATCGCAAACATGGATGAAATCCCGAACACATGAGCCATCTCTCGTAGGATAGTCATTGCCAAACACGGTAACCTGTTTTATTTTTCCTATTGCAGTTTGAGTTATTGCCGGAACCAGGTTTTCCGGTTTCCCTAAAGGCAATTCACCTATAAGGGCTGAAGGATGTGCGCCCACCGGGTTGAAATACCGTAGTAATATGCTTTGAGTGTCGCCGCTATTGGTAAACTCTCTTACGATTTCTTCGCCCATCTGCTTGGTAGCTCCATATGGGGACTCGGGTGGTTTTATCGGCGATTCTTCTGTCACGGGAATTTCATCGGGGTTACCATACACTGTGCAGGAAGATGAAAAAATGAAATTCGGGATCTCAAACTCTTTAACGCATTTTAAAATATTAATAAGAGACAATAAGTTATTTTCAAAATACATCAGGGGTTTATCAACTGATTCTCCCACTGCCTTGAAGGCAGCAAAATGTATAATGCCTTCAATGTTATCGTTTTCCTGGAAGATTGCGTAAGTATCGTCAAAATTGCAAAGATCTACCTTGTAATTTTTTACAGTGACATTGCTAATGAGCTTTATCCCACTGAGTAAAGCTTTAGTTGATCTTGAATTGTTATCGACGCAAATAGGCTCGAAGCCATTTTCAATTAGATCGAGAATGGTATGTGCGCCGATATAGCCACATCCACCCGTTACTAAAATTTTTTTCATATTACAAAAGAATGAAAAAAATACATAAGGAAATAAGAAATTAATGAAAAGGAGACCTATACAAAAATGCTTACAATGGCGTAAACGCCCGCTGCGAGTAATGCACTCACCGGTATAGTGAGCACCCATGCCCATAATAAATTTACGGTAATACCCCAGCGTACGGCCGACAATCTCTTTGTAGCGCCTACCCCAATAATGGATCCTGCTATGGTATGTGTACTGCTCACAGGTATTTTAAGCGCCTCGGTAATGAAAAGGGTAATGGCCCCTGCAGTTTCAGCCGCAACACCTTCAAAAGGAGTGACCTTTGTTATTCGGGTACCCATTGTTTTGATAATTTTCCAGCCGCCGCTCATCGTTCCAAGGGCGATTGCCGAGTAGCAGGCGATGGGGATCCAAAAAGGCATTGGAGAATTCTCTGAGATAGTGCCATGGGCAACAAGGGCGGCAAAAATGATCCCCATGACTTTTTGGGCATCATTACCACCGTGGCCTATACTAAAAGCTGCTGATGAAACGAGCTGCAATCTTTTGAACCATTTATGGGCCTTGGCGGTATTCAGGGAATTTAAGTAAAAGGTAAATATTGCCATCACAAATAAAATAAACGCCAGGAGAAACCACTTGAAATTTCCAGGAAAGAAAATTACCCGCAACGGATAGCTCTCATAATGCGAGACAATTTTAGTGGTATCAAATTCCAATATGCGGCTTAGAAAAAAAATCACCAATATTATGATACATATGGAAATTATTTTCGGGACTACGCCTTTCCGGAATGAGTTAATAAACCACAGGGAAATAATATAAGCCATCACCATACCTACTACCGGTGCGATGAAAATAAAGCCTACTGTTTTAATTACAGGATCGGTATTTACGGCATGAAACCCGGCATGAGAAATGGCTGCTCCTGCAAATCCGCCAATAAGGGTATGAGACGAAGATGAGGGTATACCCAGCCACCAGGTAAGAAGGTTCCAGATGATAGCCCCGATAAGCGCTGCAAATACTACCGCAAGTGTAACATATTCTGGTTTGGCTAATTTTGCTATGGTCTTGGCAACGCCATGGTCTTTGAAAATGAAAAACGCAACAAAATTGAATAAAGCAGCCCACATTACAGCCTGGAAAGGTGTAAGAACTTTTGTGGAAACAACTGTTGCTATTGAATTTGCGGCATCATGAAACCCATTGATGTAATCAAAAATAAGCGCTAACGCAATTACAATAATAAGGAACGTCATTTTATTATGCTGATTTGCTGATGTGCCAGTGAAAGAATGTCTATTAGCATGGTCAAGCACATTAGCTAATTATCGATTGAGCCTGGCTGTTATCGTACTGGCTAGGCGTATTTAATTATGATTGACTCAATTACATTGGCGGCGTCCTCACATTTGTCGGTTACTATTTCCATCACCTGGTATATCTCGCGTTTTTTTATTACTTCTTTTGCATCAGGTTCTGTTTCAAAAAGTTTTTCTATGCTGGTGTCAAAGATGTCATCTGCCTGATTTTCAATACTGTTGATTGACACCATTGCATCGGTAATTTTGCGAAGATTTTTCATATCCCTTAGTTCACCAACCGCCTTCTGCACTTCGGTACAGCTGTTTAAAATAAGTTCGGCCATTTTTTGAAAACCGACATCATCAGGGTTTACCTTATAAAAATTTATTTTTTTTGCAGAAGCGTAGATATAATCGCAGATATCGTCAAGTGATGTAGCGAGGTAGTGGATGTCTTCCCTGTCAAATGGGGTAATAAAATTTCTTCCCAACTCTGTAAATATCCGGTGTGTATAATCGTCATTGACGTGTTCAAGATCTTCAATTTCCCTGATGATCAATGCGCGCTTTTCAAAATCTTTTTCGTAAACGACTTGTTTGAGTTTGGTAGCCATTTGAATAACCGTCTCACCTACATTTTCAAACAAATGAAAAAATATTTTATCCTTCGGTAGAAAAATCTTCAAAATAGAGTTCAAAGCCATGAAAAATGAATTTGGGCAAAAGTAGCACTCTTCGGTTTTATAACCCCTTTTTTGGGTTTGTTAATGATTTCTTAACATAGGAAACTGATTAAATTATCTTTGAACTTACAAATTTCTTTTGTATGCGAATTTTCCTACTGCTTGTGTTTTCATCTATTGGCTATTATTCCAATGCGCAGTTTTTGATGGATTTAATTGATACGACCACCGATATTGGTAAATCTGTTCTGTCTGTTTCAGAGCGGTTTAACCATGTGCGCATAGGCGGCTATATCCAGCCTCAGTTCCAGGGAGCACAGGCTAAAGGAGCCAAGGGCTATGCTGGTGGCGACTTTGCGCCGAATGTCAATAACCGGTTTATGATCCGGCGTGGCAGGATCAGGTTCGACTATGTAAGGTTTAATAAAACCAGTAAAGCATCTGTTCAGTTTGTTTTCCAGTTTGATGGCAGCGAAAGGGGGGTTTTTATCAGGGACTTCTGGGGAAGATTTTTTGAGAATAAATTGCAGCTTTTTTCCTTCGTGGCCGGGATGTTTGCCAGGCCTTTCAGTTACGAGCTGAATCTATCATCGTCGGACCGGGAAAGCCCCGAAAGAGGGCGAATGAGCCAAATACTAATGAAAACTGAAAGGGACCTGGGTGCAATGATCTCATTTGAGCCGAGAAAACCAAATCACCCGCTTCGTTTTCTTAAAATAGATGCGGGCCTTTTTAATGGCCAGGGCCTGACGGCGCCCGGCGATTTCGATAGTCATAAAGATTTTATCGCCAGGGCCGGCTTAAAACCATATCGCCTCTCACCAAGGCTAACCCTCTCGTTTGCAGGTTCTTATCTAAATGGGGGACTGTTGCAAAGTACACGATACATTTATTCAATGAATACCGCTTCTAAAAATTTTAATGTTGATTCTTCGGCCTCGAATCCTGGCAGGATAGCACCACGAAAATATTATGGAGCAGATGCGCAGTTGAAAATAAAATGTGCCGCGGGATTTACGGAATTAAGGGCAGAATATATTGCCGGCACCCAAACCGGGCTTCCGAATACCACAGAAACACCAGCAGTTTTACCGGATCCTGCGGGCAGTCTTTATATTAGAAAATTTAATGGCGCTTACTTTTATTTTCTGCAGAATTTTATTAATCCAAGTAACCAGTTTATAATAAAATATGATTGGTACGACCCCAATACCTTGATAAAGGAAAAAGAAATTGGTAAACCTGGTAGCAACCTCACAGCAGCTGATGTCAGATTTTCAACACTTGGAATTGGCTACATCTCATATATTAACGAAAACGTCAAGCTGGTGCTTTGGTATGATAAAATATGGAATGAAAAAACCCAACTCTCCGGGTTTGCTGATGACGTAAAAGATGATGTCTTTACCTGCCGTTTGCAATTCAGGTTCTAGTAATAAGAAATTCAATATCAATCTTCCCGGCTGTGGGCGCTGTATTGGTCACATGAATCGATTGAACTGTAATCTTCCTACGCAGCTTTTAATTTAAAAAAGTAAATGATTGAGGGGTCTCGTCATCCAGATACGTAACGTTTAGTTAATATTATAGAAACAATTTGTTAATACTGATTTGGTTCCTTTGCGCAAATAAAAATTATGAACCAAAAGCATCTGTTAACTTATCTCTTTTTAGTACTTTTTAGTCTTAAATTATCTGCCCAGGAAACGACTTCAACGCTTAGTGGCGTTGTAGCTGATGATAAAGGAATCCCTGTCTCGGGAGCTTCTATTTCAATTAAACATGAGCCTACCGGTTTTGTATCGGGAACGACCAGCAACTCGAAAGGCATATTTGTAATGTCAAACCTTAAACCAGGTGGCCCCTATACGGTCACAATATCCTTTGTTGGTTTTCAAACTGAGAAAAATGAGAATATAAATCTCCAGCTCGGCAACAACCCCGATGCAGGTATTGTGTTAAGGCATGACGACAGATCTTTGCAGGAAGTAGTCGTGTCTGGTGGCAAAAGGGCATCGACTTCAGGCCTGAGTGTTGGAAGAGCGCAAATGAATGTGATGCCTGCATTGGGGAGAAGCCTTTCTGATTTTACGAGATTAACCCCTCAATCCAATAATAATTCGTTTGCCGGTACTAATTTCAGGTATAATAATATCACACTCGATGGTGCGGTTAATAATGATGCCATTGGCTTTAGCAATTCATTTGGAGGCGTGAGCGGCGGCGGCCAGTCGGGCACTGCGGGATCTGGTACCCGCACAAATCCTTACAGCATTGACGTTATACAGGAGGTGCAGGTTCAGTTAGCTCCATACGATGTTAAGCTCGGCAATTTTACCGGGGGAAGTGTAAACGCAGTTACTAAGAGCGGAACAAACACCTTGCATGGCAGCGTTTATGGCTATGGCAGAAACCAAACCCTGGTAGGCAAAAGTCCGGATGCCGGGAAATCAAAGATCGGCGCTGATTTTTATGATTACCAATATGGCGGCACTTTAAGCGGGCCGATCATAAAAAATAAATTATTCTTTATCGTAAATGCTGAACTTACCCGCAGGCAGGAGCCAACTTTTTATAATGCCGGCGATGCAGGTGCAGCGATCACAATTGCCCAGGCACAAGAGATATCTTCTAAATTCCAGGCCGCCGGTTTTGATGCCGGAAGTTATAGCGCCGCAAAAGTGTTTACAAAAAGCAATAAATTTTTTGGAAGGCTTGACTATAATGTCAATAGTTCAAATACACTCACCTTAAGAGGTATTTTTACACAGGGTTGGGGTAACAATATTGAGCGTACACCGTATATTTTTCAATTTGGATCAACCGACTTCAACCAATACAGCAACAATATAAATATTGTTGCAGAATTAAAAAGCAAACTGAACGCGAGCGTCAACAACCAGTTGATTGTAAGTTATATAAACGTGCATGATTACCGCACAACACCAAACAGCAACATAAGCCCTTACGCAGATATCACTAATGGCACCAGTAATGTATGGCTGGGCACCTGGAGAGAAGCGTCGATATATGATCAAAGGCAAAAAACGTTGGAGATCTCAGATAATGTTACCCTGAGCAAAGGCATCAGTAAATTTACTTTTGGTACCCACAATGAATTTTACAATTTTAACTATGGATTCGTAAATAGCTGGAACGGCCGTTGGCAGTATAACAGCATCGCAGATTTTGATGCCGATAAACCGGCACGGGTGCGGTCAGCATACGCCAGCGACCCTTCTAAAAACGCATATGACCAATTACAGCATAATGTGCCGGGCAGTGATTTTAAAGTAGGCTTGTTGAGTGCTTATGCTGAAGACGAGATTTCGGTTTCTAAAAACTTTAAAATAACGCCGGGCCTTAGGGTTGATTATTCTTACGTAGGTTCCCAGCCATCAACAGATACTGCGCTTAATAAAGTACCTGATAATAAAAATGAATCCAATCCCACTTACACGCATACCCCATTTGCATCTTTTAATAATAAATGGTTTGGTAATGCGGCATTATCACCAAGGTTAGGATTTAATTGGGATGTTAAAAATGACAAATCCCTGGTTGTGAGGGGAGGATCCGGGATCTTCACAGGAAGAATTCCTTTTGCATGGCTCGGATATGCCTATACATTAAGTGGAAATAATTTTAATAATATCGATATCAAAAGTGCTGCATTGCCAGGCGGGGTATTACCATTGGTTTCTCCACAAAACCTGGTTACGACAGTTGGCGGTATATCTCCCGCTGCAATTGCCACCCGTGAAGTTGACCTGGTTGACAATAATTTTAAATTGCCGGAGGTTTGGCGTTCAAGTGTTTCCATGGATGTTAAGTTTGGCACAGGATATAAACTTACGGTAGAAGGGATGTATACAAAAACTGTTCATGATGTTGAATTCCAGCAGATCAATAAAAAAGATCAGACCCAATATTACAGTACAGGGCCTACTCATACACCTGTTTATACACCAAGTACAAGCAACAGCGGCCAGTATTCTAACATATTTTTGCTGAGCAATACCAGCAAGGGTTACAGGTATAACATTACCGGGCAGCTATCCAAAATATCTAATAATGTGAATCATGGTAGAAACAACCCGGCTTTCAACTATAGCTGGTCGCTCGCATACACTTACGGGCAATCAAAGGATCTCGCAAATGGTATCCGTAATTCAATGCAAAGTAACTGGGATTACAATCCTGCCATTTCACCCAACAATCCACAACTTGCCAATTCAAATTTCGATCTGAGAAATCATATAATTGCCACACTGGGCGGCTCATTGAGGTGGAAGAAAAGCACCTCGTCACTTAATTTCTTTTATTCGGCACTTTCCGGAAGCCCTTACAGTGTGATCTATGCAAGTACGCCTGGTAATATTATTAATGGTAGCTCCTCATTGCCGTATATCCCTACGTTAGCAGAATCCAATACAATGTTCACTGACGCCGCTAACAGGGCTGCGTTTAACGCTTTTGTAGATGGCGATGATTACCTGAAAACAAGAAGGGGTCAATATGCTGAGCGTAACGGGCTGCATACCCCCTGGAGCCATGACCTGGATTTAAAGCTGATGCATGAATTTAAATTAAGCAGTTCAAATTCATCCCACACCTTACAGATCAGCCTCGATATATTTAACGTGCTTAATCTCCTGGATAATGACTGGGGACCTATTAACTTCGTTAGCAATACCAATAACTACACCGTTAATTTCCTGAAATTTGCAACAGATGCAAATGGTGTAAAAGCCGGAGATCCTGCAACAGGTTATGTGCCTACTTTTCAATTTCTTCAGCCGACCAGTAACCATTATTATTCCGCCGATCCTGTTAACTCCCGGTGGCAGGGCCAACTGGGTATAAAATATAATTTTTAAAGCTCCATAAAAAAATAGTATCAACTGTAACACTTCTCATGATCGGGGAGTGTTTTTCTTTGAGCTTTTAGTAGATAGTCGGCGTTGGGAAAAGCCAAACACGTACGCGAAAATAATGGTCGATGGCTGAAAAAATTATTGCGATGCCCGGATGGGCAATGGGCTATTAACCTTTAGATAATCTTGTCATAATATTGAAGTAATATATAGTGTATAGGTTGCATTGCCACTGTTACATTAAAAAAATGATTCTCAAACTTCCGTAAGCAAACAGGTTCTAAGGCTGTACCATCCTGCAATCATGTAAGGTGGTTTTTTTATTAACGGGTATAAATATTTTATTTGTTGTTTGGAAATCTTATCGTAATATTGCGTTTAATATGGGTGCTACAAAATCATTTGAATTCACCGTAAAGGAAAACAGGCTGGCTAAATATGCAAAAGCGCTGGGACACCCGGCGAGAGTGGCCATATTGAAATTCCTGGCAGGTAAACAGGCTTGTTTCTGTGGTGACATTGTCGATGAACTTCCTCTTTCACAAAGTACCGTTTCGCAACACCTCAAGGAATTGAAAGATGCGGGATTGATAAAAGGGGAAATTGAAGGAGCAAAAGTTTGTTATTGCATAGACACAAAAGAATGGGAGAGAGCCCGGGACCGGATAAATCAATTGTTCGATTCATATAAAGAAGGCAATGATTGCTGCTGACTTTTTTTGCTTAACATAATCGGTATATTACGATAACAATAAAACATAAAAAAATGGAAACTAATGAAAATGTAAAAGATATGGTACGCCGGAAGTACTCAGAAATTGCTTTACAGGACAAAGAAACCAACGAGTCCTCCTGTTGTGGCTCAGGATGTTGCTCAACCGAAGTGTATAATATTATGGCCGAAGATTATACGATATTGGAAGGCTATAATCCTGACGCAGACCTGGGGCTTGGCTGCGGGCTTCCTACGCAATTTGCAAAAATAAAAAAGGGTGATGTGGTAATCGACCTGGGAAGCGGGGCAGGTAATGATGCTTTTATCGCAAGGCATGAAACAGGGGAAACGGGAAAAGTAATCGGTATTGATTTTACACCGGCTATGATTGAAAGAGCCAGGATAAATGCGGAAAAAAGAGGCTTTCATAATGTCGAATTCAGGCAGGGCGACATTGAAAATATGCCGGTTACCCCGAATGTCGGCGATGTAATTGTAAGCAATTGCGTACTCAACCTGGTGCCCGACAAAGATGCAGTAATCAAAGATATCTACAGGGTTCTAAAACCAGGCGGGCACTTTTCGATTGCTGATATTGTTGTAGAGGGTGAATTGCCCGATCAAATAAAAAATGCTGCTGCAATGTATGCCGGTTGTGTGGCGGGCGCCATTCAAAAAGAGCAATATTTACAGCTCATAGAACGAAATGGCTTCACAAATATCAAGATCCAAAAAGATAAAGCGATTGTAGTTCCTGACGATATTCTCAGTGATTATTTAACAGGAGAGGAAATTGTATCATTCAGAAAATCTGGCACAGGCATTCGAAGTATTACGGTGTATGCAGAAAAGCCGTTGGAAGAAAAAGCAGTTTGCTGTGGCCCGGAATGCTGTAATTGATAAAAATTTTCGATCAGGATGAACAAATTTGTTGCAGAACTCTTAGGAACTTTTGCTCTTGTATTTTTTGGTACCGGTGCAATTATTGTAAACCAGGAGTTTAAAGGTATAATTACACATGTCGGTGTTGCCATAACATTTGGCTTTATTGTGATGGCAATGATCTATGCCCTGGGACCTATTTCGGGAGCGCATTTGAACCCCGCAGTGACGATCGCTTTTACCCTTGCCAGGAGGTTCCCCCTAAAGCAGGTCGCCCCATATATTTTGGCACAACTGGCGGGAGGAATAATCGCCAGCCTTGTTTTAAAATACCTTTTCCCGCGCAATGAAACATTAGGCGCAACAATTCCATCCGGAACAGAATCGCAATCATTCATACTTGAACTCATACTTACTTTTTTTTTAATGCTGGTAATTATCAATGTGGCAACAGGAAGTAAAGAACAAGGCATGTTTGCAGGCCTTGCCATCGGGTCAACCGTATTGTTAGAGGCAATGTCGGCAGGCCCCGTGTGCGGTGCAAGTATGAATCCTGCCCGTTCAATCTCTCCTGCAATCGTAAGTGGACATTTCGGGCATCTATGGATTTACATAGTTGCAACGATCACAGGTGCGGTTTTGGCAATCCCCGCCTGGAGACTTCTTAATTCGGAAAAGCAAACTTTAAATATCCAAATATGAAACGCATTTTAGTTTTATGCACCGGCAATAGCTGCAGAAGCCAGTTGGTGGAAGGATACCTGCGGGAATTCGCCGGTGAAAAAGCAGCCATTTATAGTGCTGGTGTTGAAACGCATGGAGTAAACCCACGGGCGATACAAATTATGAAGGAAGATGGTATAGATATATCGCAGCATACATCAAACAATATGGAGGAATACAGGGACGTTGATTTTGATTATGTCATAACTGTTTGTGATAATGCAAAAGAACGATGCCCTTTTTTTCCATCGAATGCAAAAAAGTTTCACCATAATTTCCCGGATCCTGCAAAGGCACAGGGAAACGAAGAACAAATTATGGATGAATTTAGAAACGCCAGGAATTCAATAAAAGAATATAGCAAGCGTTTCGTTAACGAAAATCTGTAAAAGAATATTAAAGATTGGCTCCCTCACCTTATGTTATATCTTTTAATAAATAAACCTGGAAGGAATATTTCGCATAGCGTTTTTTAGAATTGATTTTAAAATTCTCATGGCTTATCTCCGTATCCCATGAAAAGATTATTGTTTTTCATATTGTTGCCAATAATTCAACCGGTACATTCACACCTTGTTGTAATATTGATAATTGCTGCGAAAGCCAGGCAGCAACTGCCGCCAACCATACCAACAAAAAAAGAAACCTGTCCCCCGTTTTTTGCAGGTACTACCTGTTCCATATTTTTTGAATTGGCAAAACCGATACTATTGCCCACAACCGGTAATTAAAAAGCTGGTACACCGTGGAATGATTGCAGTTTTCAATCCCATCACTTATTCTACCTCCTTTCTGCCGATCTTATTAATTCCTGTTCGCAAACGTACCCACAAGGGTCGGGACAATAGAACGGTATTAAACTTTGATTATGAACAGGATGAACCGTAAAAGGACATTGTAAGGGTGCAATCCAAATTCCTCCTGCGTTTGAAACGCAACAAAAGCAGCATACACAATCTTTTGAAAATAAATGTGTTGAAGGGGGTGTAT
>JBDTLZ010000105.1:0-26418 GCA_039934515.1 Ginsengibacter sp. | reverse complement strand
AAATTAAAAAGCACCTACAAAGAAAATCTTCATAAGTGCTTGATTATTAAGTGGGCCCACTAGGATTTGAACCTAGGACCACCTGATTATGAGTCAGGTGCTCTAACCAACTGAGCTATAGGCCCGCACTGCCTTACGGCAGTAAATTCGGGATGCAAAAATAGAAAAATTCGCCAAGCGGGCAGAAATAATTTTATAGATATCCGGAAAACTTGTAAAACCAATTGTCTAAAAGTTTAAAATCTTCCTTTCACGTAATGGTGATGACACAAACCAAAACGTAGTTTTTATTATAGGATTTTCACCGCAATTCAATCGGCGCCATCCACCTGAAGGAACCCCATTCCATTACAGCGTTCCGTGCTCTTACCCATAGCCTGTGACACGGGTGGTGGAAACATAAGACCGGCACATTACCATTTAATGATCACAGCAGAAGGGTGCCAATCCCTGGTAACCCGGCTTTTTTACCTCGGGCGATGCCCATATCAGTACAGACATTTGTATTTCGTTACCCTGCCTAAAAAAAGGATACTGGATACAGAAACGCTTAAGGATGGTACAAAAAGATGTTGTATAATGTAGGTATATCTGATACATTGGCTGCTGCGCTCACCGCTATTGATAAATTAGCTGGTGTTCAATTCGATGAAAAAAACAATGACAAAAAAATTGAATTCTTTAAAAAGAATAACCTGCTATGGATTAAAAATGAAGCATTTGGTGAGACTCCTGCATACGCCGGTAACAATACCTTTCAATACCCGGCAATGCCCCAGGGTATATCTTCAACATTTCTTTTTGAATTAATGACCGGGTAGGTTGTAAAACTTACCAATAATTATATTGGTGGCAATTCGATCCCATATACTTCGGTGTCCATAAAAGCCTGGCATTACATTACTATATTTGGAAAAGAAAAATTGATCACAAAAAATATCAGCAGCCGTTCTTAACTAACATAGCAACCACTTTTCGCCCGTGAACCAGGCTTTAACTACGTGGCAAAAGAAACGTAACCATGAATATCCCCCAATACCTCCAACGAATCGACTACGCCGGCCCCCTCGATCCCACCTTTGAAGTGCTCTCCCAACTTCAACTCGCGCAACTGCTCACCGTTCCCTTCGAAAACCTGGATATTTATGAGAAAATAAAAATTAACCTGGATGATTTATTCGATAAAGTTGTGACCAGGCGAAGAGGTGGCTTTTGTTATGAGCTTAACGGTTTATTCTATGAATTGCTTAAAGAAATTGGCTTTACCGTAAAAATGATCTCAGCAAGGGTGTATACCCATAAAAAAGACTACAGCCCGGAATTTGACCATATGGCTATAATTGCCTTAATACAAGAGGTGAGTTACCTGGTGGATGTGGGATTTGGCGAGTTTGCCTTTTCTCCTGTTAACATTAAATTAAATTCTGTGACCAGCGATCCAAGAGGCCTGTTTAGGATTGACCCATATGATGAAACCCATAAGATCGTTTCAAAGAAGAAGGCAGAGGGCGCATTTGTGCCGGAATATATGTTCTCGGAAAAGGAACGCCACATAAATGAATTTTATGACCGGTGCCTCTTCCATCAAACAAGCCTGGACTCTCATTTTACGCAAAACAGGATCTGCTCCCTGCCCACTAAAAACGGAAGAATAACCCTGGCCGGCAACATCGTAAAGATCACCGAAAATGGAACAGTTACAGAGCGGCATTTACATACCGAAGAAGAGGTCCGGCAGGAATTATGGAATTATTTCGGAATACAACTTTGATAGCCCAGTGAACCAGTACAGGAAGTAATGCCGGGCAGATGGCTTGACATAGACGTGTTAACCAAAAGTAATACCATTCAAATTTATAGGGGACGCGCAAACCAGGCAATAGAAAAATTCGCCAGGTGGATAGAAATAATTTTCTTTGGGTATGGAAAAAGCTGAAGCAATAATTTTTGACCTGGGCGCTGTCCTACTCGACATCGACTATAACCTTACCCGCACTGCCTTTGAAAAGCTGGGCGTCGGCCATTTTGACGACATGTATTCTCAAAAGAGCGCCGATAGGCTGTTTCGTAACCTTGAAACAGGTAAGATCTCCGATGAAGATTTCTATATTGAAATGAACAAGTGTACAGGTTTACAGCTTTCTCCTGCAGAAATCAAACAAGCCTGGTGCGCCATGCTGCTGCACTTCCGGGAAAAAAGCCTGCTGTTCCTGGACCAGCTCAAGCCAAAATACCGTCTTTTTTTACTCAGCAATACCAACCACATCCATATCCCGGAATTTAATAAGATGTACCATGAGAAAAACAGAGACAAGCCTTTTGCCGGATTTTTTGAGAAAGCCTATTACTCGAGTGAAATGGGATTGCGTAAACCTGACGCCGAATGCTATGAATGGGTATTACATGAACAAAAACTGGAGCCGGGGAAAACAATTTTTGTGGATGACTCCATTCAAAATGTGGAAGCCGCCAGAAATGTGGGAATGCAGGCGATCTTACTGGAACCCGGAATGTATATTGAGGATCTGGAATTGTAGGGTCGTAAATTACGATTGCATTTTTTGCAAAATTGTGTTTAGACTATTGGGCTTTTTTACCCACCTAAAACCTTTCTAAATCTGCTGATACTAAAAAAATAGGGCTCTGTTTGATTATTGAATAATATAGTTCAGACCTTTCTAAACTTTCTAAACCCTCTAAACCAAAACCACACGTTCCGGATATTTAAAACGAAAATCAAATCATTTAACTTCTTCAAATTCAATATAATCGTCTTCTTTTTTAACGCGGGGTGCGGGCTCGGCAGCAGTGGCCGGCTTTTTGTTGTAGGTATTCATATCCTGCTGCATTTTAGCATGCATGTCGCCAAACTGCTTCTTAATTTTTTTGGTGGAATTGTATACCGGGATGATAAATTCAAAAATGAGCTTGTATAAAATATAAATTAAAAAGATCTCGGCAGCGAGACGAAAAATATTCATGAGACAAAAATAAATATTTATTTTTTTAACGATTTCTAAAAAACTTTACTTTAACATAATTTGGAGCGTAATTCTTATTTTCAGTATATTTGCATTGGCGAAAGAATCATTGAAGGGAACGAAAACGTTCCCTTCTTCTTTTTCAAAAATTGTGTATTGAATGATTGATGGAACCCCATTAAAGAAAATTGAAGACTTTGTTACAGGAATTACTTCTCAATATGGTACGGTTTTTCCTGTTGAAATAAAGATTTCTCCAGCCAACGATATAAAAGTTTTTCTCGATGCTGATGATGGGATTACTATTGAACGTTGCACTTCAGTAAATAAAGCGCTTTATAAATATATTGAGGAAAACGGGCTCTTTCCCGATGGAAATTTTTCGCTGGAGGTTTCTTCACCGGGTGTGGACGAGCCTTTGAAGCTGCACCGGCAGTATACAAAGAATATCGGCAGGAAGGTGGAAGTGCTCCTGAAAGACGGCAATAAAGCCGAAGGAACGCTTTTGAGTGCAGGTGACGATGACATAATAGTAGAAGAAAAAACAGGCAAGGGACATAAAACAATTATTACAGCAACAACAATATTATTTAATCAGATAAAGCACACCATAGTGCTGATAACTTTTTAAAAAAAACCATAAATGGCAAGCATCAATTTGATTGAATCCTTTCAGGAATTCAAAGACGCGGAAAACATTGACAGGCCTACACTCATGAAGGTTATGGAAGATGTTTTTAAAACACTTATACGGAAAAAATATGGCTCCGATGAAAATTTTGACGTAATCGTAAATGATCAGAAGGGTGATCTCGAAATTTTTCGCCGGAGAACCATCGTTGATGATGATGATCTGTATAACACCCTTACTGAAATTGAATATAAGGATGCTATCAAAATTGAACCGGATTACCAGGTCGGCGAAGAATTATATGAAGAAGTAGATATCCAGAAAGAATTTGGCAGAAGGGCCATCCTTGCAGGCAAACAAACCCTTGCAAGCCGCATAAACGATCTTAAAAAGAATATCCTCATAAAAAAATATGAGGACAGGGTCGGTGAAATAATAAGCGGTGAGGTTTACCAGGTATGGAAAAAAGAGATTTTATTGCTCGATGAAGAAGGCAATGAAATGCTGCTCCCTAAATCGGAACAAATACCCTCTGATTATTTCAAAAAAGGAGAAACGATCAGGGCTGTTGTAAAAAAAGTTGAACTAAAAAATAGCCAGGCGGTAATTATTGTTTCCCGCACAGATACATCATTCCTCGCTAAATTGCTCGAAATTGAAGTGCCGGAAATATTTGACGGCCTTATAGTAATAAGAAAAATTGTACGCGATCCGGGTGAAAGGGCAAAGGTGGCCGTTGAAAGTTTTGATGACCGTATTGACCCCGTTGGGGCCTGCGTGGGAATGAAGGGAAGCCGTATCCATGGAATTGTGCGGGAGCTTAAAAATGAAAACATCGATGTTATCAACTGGACCAATAATATCCAGCTTTTAATACAACGTTCTCTCACTCCTGCAAAGATTACCAGCATGGATGTGGACCTGGAAGCCAAACACGCCAACGTATATTTGAAGCCGGACCAGGTTTCCCTGGCAATCGGCCGCAGGGGCGTTAATATCAAATTAGCCTGCGAACTAACTGGCCTGGAGCTGGATGTATTCAGGGATAATGAAGGTGAAGTCGAAGAATATGATGTGGATCTGGATGAATTTTCAGATGAAATTGAATCCTGGATTATTGATGAACTGAAAAAAATAGGCTGCGATACAGCAAAAAGTGTTTTAATCTTGTCTGATGAAGAGTTGGAGCGCAGAACAGATTTGGAAAAAGAGACGATTACAGAGGTGAAAAAGATATTGAAAGAAGAATTTGCAAGCGAATAAGTTTAAGTTATCTTTTTGTTTCAAAAAGAAGATTGCTTATTTAAACATAATTTTAATCACAAAAGAGCCTTCTTTATTTTATTATTTTATTCTAAAAGAAGGCAAGGAGAGGCTTAATGGCAGAAGTAAATACACCGCGGGTAATGGCAGCAGCCAAGGAGTTTAACATAGGTACTGGTACCTTGACAGACTTTCTTGTGTCCAAAGGCTTTGAAATAGTGGACCTGAAACCGACTTCAAAAATCACGGAAGAAATGTACCGGGTATTACAGGTAGAATTTCAAACCGATAAAGTCGCAAAACAAAAGGCTGAACAAATTGACCTGCCCAAAAATGCAGTTACCGATTTCAAGAAGAGAAGGGATGAACAGGATCTTTCTTTTACAAAAAAAGAACCCGTAAAAGCAAAAGAAGTTCACGTAGCCCATGTAGAAACGCCCGTTGAAGAAGCGCCGGTGGCAGAGGTTCATCCACCCGTAGCGGAAACAACCCCGGTTGAAAAACCAGTGGAACCGGCACATCCTGAAATTACCAAAATTGAGGCGCCGGAAATAGAAGCGCCTAAAGTGATTGACAGAATTGATCTCAGCACTATTGATTCGTCAACAAGGCCGAAAAAAGATACCCAGCCTGCAGGTAAAGTCAAAAAGGAAGTACCGGCAAAAGGAGTAACTGCCAAAGAAAAGACTGACACACCACCCATAAAAGAAGAAGCTGCACTTGTACCCGAGCCTTTACCCGGCCCTGTAAAAGTGGAACCTGCTTTGATCACCAACATTAAGATTGATAAACTCGAAGGGCCGAAAATATTGGGCAAGATCGAGCTGCCTTCCAATAACGATACCCGGCCAAAACCTGTCGATGAAAGACGCAAGCGCAAACGCATTGTTGTTGAGAAAAAACAGGTTAACAATATGCCGCCGCCAAATTTCCACCGGCAGCAACCCCCATCGTCCAGGCCGGCAGCGAGATTTAACAGGAATGCACCGCCACCTTCACGCCGTGAAGAAAAAGAAATTGATCAGAAAGAAATCCAGGATAAAATAAAGGAAACACAGGCAAAACTAGCCGGTTCCGGCGGAAGAGGCAAGAGCTTAAAAGCAAAATACCGCAAAGCAAAACGTGAAGAAGCCGCAGAAAATGTAGGTGAAGAGGTAGCAGATAATAAATTACAGGTGACTGAATTTATTTCTGTGAGTGAGTTTGCCAACCTCATGGATGTAAGTTTTGCAGATGTTATCAGCAAATGTATGAGCCTCGGGATCATGGTTTCCATCAACCAACGACTGGAAGCAGATGTTATTGAGCTTGTGGCCGGTGAGTTTAATTATGAAGTTGAATTCATCGGTATCGATGACGAAGCAGAATTCGAAGAGGAAGAAGATGAAGACAATGCAGACAACCTTGTACCACGCCCGCCGATCGTTACGATCATGGGACACGTCGATCACGGGAAAACTTCATTGCTCGATTATATCCGCCAGGCAAATGTAATAGCCGGCGAAGCAGGGGGTATCACCCAGCATATCGGCGCTTACGAGGTGACCCTCAAAAATGGCAGGGCGATAACATTTTTAGATACTCCGGGCCATGAAGCATTTACAGCCATGCGTGCCAGGGGTGCAAAAGTTACGGATATTGCCGTGATCGTAATCGCCGCAGATGACGCGGTAATGCCACAAACCAAGGAAGCGATCTCGCATGCACAGGCTGCAAATGTACCCATGATCTTTGCACTCAATAAGATTGATAAAGACGGGGCGAATCCTGAAAAAATAAAGGAGCAGCTTTCTGCAATGAATATACTGGTAGAAGAATGGGGCGGAAAATACCAAAGCCAGGAAATAAGCGCCCGGCAAGGTTTGAATGTGGATGCCCTGCTCGACAAAATATTACTCGAATCGGACCTGCTGGAACTGAAAGCAAATCCTGAAAGGAGCGCCAACGGAACAGTAATCGAAGCCTCGCTTGATAAAGGCCGCGGTTATGTTGCGACCATATTAGTACAAAACGGCACCTTGCACCAGGGTGACCTGTTGGTTTCCGGGCAAAATTATGGCAGGGTAAAAGCAATGTTTAATGAGCGTAATGTGCGTACAGATGCAGCACCTCCCGCAACACCCGTTTTGATACTCGGTTTGAATGGCGCACCACAGGCTGGTGAAACATTTAAGGTTTACCAGGACGAATCTGATGCAAAGGATACCGCCAACCGGAGGGCGCAGATCTTGCGTGAGCAGGGAATCCGCGCTAAGAAACACATCACTCTTGATGAGATCGGCAGAAGGCTTGCCCTTGGAAACTTCAAAGAACTTAACCTTATCATCCGTGCCGATGTGGATGGCTCGGTGGAAGCATTAAGTGATTCATTACAAAAATTAAGCACCGAAGAAATTGTCGTAAGCGTTGTCCACAAGGGTGTGGGCCAGATAACCGAAAGTGACGTACTACTCGCCACAGCATCTGATGCAGTTATAATAGGATTCAACGTGCGCCCTGCTTTACAGGCTTCAAAGCTTGCCGAGCATGAGGGTGTGGAAATAAAAACCTACTCGATCATCTATGACGCCATCGATGAAGTGAAGAGCGCCATGGAAGGTATGCTTGAACCGAAGATCCAGGAAAAGATCCTGGGTATTTTAGAAGTAAAAGAGACCTATAAATTTGATAAGGTAAGCGTGGCAGGCTGTATGGTGATAGAAGGAAAAATCGCCCGCAACAACAGGATCCGGCTGGTACGTGATGGTATCATCGTTTTCACCGGGGAGCTGGGAAGCCTTAAGCGCTTCAAAGACGACGTCAAAGAAGTTACCACCAACATGGAATGCGGTGTAAGTATTAAAAATTACAGCGATACCAGGCCGGGAGACATGATCGAAGCTTTTGAAGAGGTTGAAGTAAAGAGAACTTTATAATTTTCGCATTCCTTCTTTAACAAAACAGCGTTAACTTTTAACTTTTCAAAAAAACATACCACCTTTTACAGGTGTATTTTTGGCTACAGATATTTGCTTATGTGCCCTGGTAACCATCAAAATAAAAAATTGAATACTTACTGATGAAAAAAAACTTTATTACCTTTTGTTTCATCGCAGTAGCTTATACGTCATTTGCCCAAACCAAAAAGGTAGTGGCTGATAGGATCATTGCAACTGTTGGCGATAAAATAATCCTTAAAAGTGAGATCGATAACAGCCTTTCGGATATGCAACGGCAAAATATCCCCATTCCTCCAAATGGAAAATGCCTTTTACTCGAGCAGGCACTGGGCTTAAAAGCGTTGGTATTACAGGCAGAAATTGATTCTATCCCGGTTTCCGATGAAGATGTAAGCGCCGATATTGATAATAAGATCCGGTATTTTGTTAACCAGTATGGATCAAAAGAGGCTGTGGAGCAAATAGCAGGAAAATCCCTTTTTCAGCTTAAAGAAGATTTCAAGCAAACCTTTCGTGAGCAAAAGCTGGCACAGGGTGAGCGTGATAAGATTGTAGGTGATATCAGGATAACTCCCAAAGAGGTTTTGCAATATTATGATTCCATTCCCAAGGACAGCCTTCATTTTTATGAGTCTGAATTGGAAATAGGTGAAATAGTTATGTACCCGAAAGCAAGCCGCGACCTTGAGGCTTATGCAATAGATCAGCTTAAAGAATATAAAAAAGAAGTGGAAGAAGGATCCAAGAAATTTGAAAATCTTGCCTCCTTGTATACCGATGACCCGGGCAGTAAAGAAACCGGTGGCAAGTACCAGGTTAACAGGAACGAAAAACAATGGGACCCGATATTTCTTGCCAAGGCTTTCAGCCTGAAAGACGGCCAGGTCTCCAGTGTATTTAAAACTAAGTTTGGATACCACATTATTCAAATGATAAGCCGTAACGGTGATGATGCAGAAATAAGGCATATACTAAAGATTCCCCAGATAAGCTCTATCGAGATAACCGAAACAAAAGCGAGGCTCGATTCTATACGCACCAGGCTGGTAGCAGGAACGCTGGACTTCGGACAGGCTGTTTCGAAATTCAGTGAAGATGATAACAGCAAGTTTACCGGCGGACGGGTTCCGGCAAGGGATGGCAGTACGTTCCTTACAATTGACCAACTGGATAAGGATATGGTGCTGATGTTGAAAAACCTCAAACCGGGTGAATATTCACAGGCGACGGAATTTGGCGATGATCGTGGCAAAAAAGGGGTACGGATAATTCAAATCCTCACCAAAACGGAACCTCATCGCGAAAACCTCAAAGACGATTATGATAAGGTTGCGCAAAGAGCACTTGAAGAAAAGAAAAATAATGCCCTGGAACAATGGTTCGTTAAAAAGATCCCCTCCTTTTATGTAGATATTTCCGAAGATTATAAGGCATGCCCCGAAATGCAAAAATGGGAAACCAATTCAACAACCGTACAAAACTGACCACCCGAATTTCGGAATATTATTGAGCGTTGATCTTAGTTTTTCTTATTTCTAATGGAAACAATCTTACTGTACCTTGATTATCCATATCAAAAAAAAAACCTGTAAGAAAGTATTCTTCTATTATAGATCTTTTATTAATTGTTAGAAATAACAAAACAATTTCCCTACCCTTTGGCGCCTCTTTAATAAAACCTTAATTTTGCGCTTCATTCCAATAAATGAGCGACGAAATAAAACATGAATGCGGGCTTGCGTTCATGCGATTACGCAAACCTTTTTCATTTTACCGCCAAAAATATGGTACTGTTCTTTACGGGCTCAACAAGCTGTACCTGCTTATGGAAAAGCAGCACAACCGCGGACAGGACGGCGCAGGGCTGGCAACTGTAAAGCTCAATACCGAGCCCGGATATCCGTTTCTCCATCGTATAAGAAGCGCTGCCAACCAGGCGATAGCCGATATATTTTCACAAATAGGCGACCAGGTAAATGAAGTCCAAAAATACCACCCTGAGATAGAACAACATGCCGGCCTGATGAAGGGGCATATCGATCATTTGGGTGAACTATTGCTTGGCCATTTACGCTATGGCACACAGGGAAAGAATAACGTGCAATTTTGCCATCCCTGGATTAAAAGGAACACCATTCCATCGCGGAACCTCGCCATAGCAGGAAATTTTAACCTGGTGAATAAAGAGGAATTATTTTCACTGATCAATTCCCATCCTAATGAGCTCGACAGGCAAAGCGACCTCGGGGCAATGATGGATGTTGTCTATCATTTTCTTGAAAAAGCCGATGAAGCTTCACCCGAAGGGCTCGACATTGTGCAGGTCCTTAAAAAATCAGTGTCGCTTTTCGACGGCGGATTTACATTCGGCGGATTAACAGGTAGTGGTATTGGCTTCGTGGTGAGGGACGCACATGGCATAAGGCCGTGTTATTATTATGCCGATGACGAGGTTATCATTGCCGCCAGTGAGCGTGCTGCCATAAGAACTTCTTTTAATGTGGCCGAGAACGAAGTCCAGGAACTTATGCCGGGCACCGCCCTTATTTCGAACCCCGATGGAAGCTTTGACATTCAAAAGTTACTAGAGCCAAAAGAAAGAAAAGCCTGCAGCTTTGAACGCATCTATTTTTCAAGAGGCAGTGACGAAAAAATTTACAGGGAAAGAATTGCTTTGGGCTATCATCTCAGTGAAGCGGTGCTCAAAGCAATAAACTATGACCTCAAAAACACTATTTTTTCGTTTATCCCTAATACTGCTGAAATCGCCTTTTACGGATTGCAGAAGGGAGCTGAAGATTATTTGAACAAGACCAAGGTTGAGAGAATATTAAGCTGGGGAAAGGACTTTGATGAGGAGAAACTATCGGCAATGATTAATCGAAAAGTGAGGATTGAAAAAATTGCCATCAAAGATGTCAAGCTGCGTACTTTTATTACCGCCGATACCAGCAGGAATGAAATGGTGCAGCACGTATATGATATCACCTATGGTACTGTAAGGAAAAATGAAGACACCCTGGTGGTCATCGATGATTCCATCGTGAGGGGCACGACGCTCCGCGAAAGTATCATCCGCATGCTCTCACGCCTTGAGCCGAAAAGGATCATTGTTGTTTCTTCTGCACCCCAGATAAGATACCCGGATTGTTACGGAATAGATATGAGCAAACTGGGTGAATTTGTTGCCTTCAAAGCCGCCATGGCGCTGATAAAAGAAAGGGGCATGGAATCCTTGCTGGAGGAAGTTGTTGAAAGATGTGCCGAACTTAAAAGAAATAACCAGCTCACCTGTGAAAATGTTGTAAAACAAATTTACAAGCCGTTTACCGTCGCTGAAATTTCAAAAAAGATCGCGGAGCTCATTACCCCTGAAGAAATCAATGTTCCTGTAGATGTTATTTATCAAACCATTGAAGACCTTCATGAATGTTGCCCTACCAACCTGGGAGATTGGTATTTTACCGGTAATTATCCAACGCCGGGAGGTAACAGGGTGGTAAATAAAGCTTTCCTTAATTTTATGCAGGGAAAAGATGTGCGCGGATACTGATCGATGCCGGAAAGAATGCGCCGGCTTTTCAATTTGTACCTGGTATCTATTTAACCAATAAACCCCTTACCATCCACACAATGAAAATCCTCCTCCTCGTACGCCACGCCAAAAGCAGTTGGGACAATCTACAGATTACAGATTTCGAACGGTCATTGAACGACCGCGGCAAAAAAGATGCGCCGCTTATGGCTGAGAGAGTCAAGGAAAGAAAAATAAAAATCGATCGTTTTGTGTCAAGCCCTGCAAAAAGGGCTAAAAAAACTGCCGGCATTTTTATGGATGAATATGGCGTGCAGGAAAAAAGCCTGGTTCTTGTGCCGTCCCTTTATGAGGCTTCTGTAAAGGACTTTTATGATGCAGTTGAAAACCTCAGCGATAAAGATGATTCGGTTGCCCTTTTCTCTCACAATCCGGGCATCACTGATTTTGTCAATATGCTTACCGAAAATAAGGTCGATAATATGCCCACCTGCGGAGTATTTGCGGTAAAGATCAAAACGAAGAACTGGATTGATTTTAAAAAGGCAACCAAAGAATTTCTCTTCTTCGATTATCCAAAAAATGCGGTTGATTAAATTATCAAAAAACAAGCCCCGGTTATTTTGTGCAGTATCGAAGATCAATTGCGTTTAATCGTTATCGTTATGAACACACAAAATCTGTAATGCTGCCGCATCAAAACGCATCACCAGGTATCCTGTGGCTTTAGTGATTCTACAAATTGGCCAACTGCTTTCTTATAATCATTTTCGGGAAATACAGGCTTCTTAAATGGAAATAAAGATGCTTGTGCAAGCGCCCTTTCCAACGAAAAATTATTTTGTTGAACAGCGTAAAAATATTTTTTCTCCGCCAGGTAGCCAGCAAGATACTCCTGTTCCGTTTGACCTGGAGTAGGTACCAGTATTGCGTTTCTACCAATCTTTACCAGGTCCATGATTGTGGAATAGCCACTTCTGCTGATAATCATTTCTGCTTGCAGAAATGCCCTGTTTAATTTTTCGGCCGGAAGATGGTTGACGATTTCGAGTGATTGTACCCCGGTTTGCAGCGCCTTATTTTCCCCCGGCAATCCCCTCACCAGCAAAACCTTTTTTTTAAAAGTTCTCAACTGGCCAAGAATAATTTTCTCGAAAATAGTACGCTGGGGCTCGGGGCCTGAAAGCGAGATCAATAAATTATATATCAGCGGCACACCATTGATTTTTTCAAACCGGGACAATGGGCCGATATACAAAACATTGGAAGGTATTTGAGCCGGGTGTGACAGCGCTCCGGCCAGGCTATTTTGTTCAATATCCGGAACCCAGCAAGTGCTGTACTTTTTAATAAATTGACTATGGACTTTTTTTACAATCTTTTCAGAAAAAGCACGCCCGGTTTTTATATGAAGCTGGTGTGTTATGTACACACACGGAATGCTTTTATTATACATTCCCGGGCGATTATCAGAAATGACAGCATCTAACCCATACTCCTTTATAACTTTTCGAAGCCAGGCTCTTTCTCTCCATACAGAAAGAATTATACCCGGTAGTTGAAGCAGTAATCTTACGGGTAATAATCTGCCGCTACTGCTATATTTGACCTGGTAACCCCTATTTCGTAAAAATACGGCCTTCGGGAACTCTTTTTTTAAAAGAAATAATGGAGCGTCACTTGCTGCAATAATTACCGCGCAATGCTGGCTAAATAATTCTTTTATGATTGGTATGCAACGAGTTGCGTGACCTAAGCCCCAGTCAAGCGGAGCAATTAATATTCGGATTTGCGGAAGTTCACTGTTAAATTTTTCTCCATTTTTCAAAACATTGCAATAATTATTTGTGAAAATAGTTTAATTTAGGAATCATATTTATGAAAAACGTCGGAAAATTTCTACTGTTTTTAATAATTGCGATTGCTATCTTTACTGTAAGTTGTAATTCTTCCAAAAAAAGTAATTGTGGCTGTCCCAATAAAAAAGGAATGGTAGGATATTAGACTATAAAAAACCAAAAACCCAAAATGAACAAATTTAACCGGGATCTATTGGTATTGTTCAAAGAAGAATTAATGAACCCCCAGGCTATTGAACATGAAGTGGAAATGCTTCATGAATTGTTGTATTCTGTTGAACGAATTGACAATTTAATCGTGGCCCACGAAGTCATCAATCTGAATAAATATAAAATAGTCTCGGACGAAAACATTGTTAGGATGACCTTGCGCCAGAATGAATTGAAACCTTTTATATTCTTAAATAATAAAAACTAAACCCGGTACGATAAGTAAGTTAGTTTATTGACCAGGTTTCTCTTCCTTTAAGCAGTTTATCCAAATCTCCCTTTCCCTTAGTGGCAATTGCCTCGTCAATCTGCATAGTCATCACATCTTCATAGCACGCCCTGTCTTCCTGGTAAAATACGCCGAATGGCCTTGGCAAATGACCTTCTTTAAGCGGGTTGTCAAATAATCTTGTAAGAACCTGCGCCTTATAAAAGTCTTTCTCATCATGAATCCATAAATCATTCACGCTTGCTCCATCCTGTAGATCCACTGCAATTGGGTTGAAGCCGTCAAGCTTAATGCCTTTGTTCCTGCCCGCTCCAAATACAAGCGGCTGGCCGTGTTCAAGGAATAAGGCTTCTTCAGGCTTTGTTTTCTTCTCTGTAAAAATCTCAAATGCACCGTCATTAAAAATATTACAGTTCTGGTAAATTTCCAGGAATGAAGATCCCTTATGTGCCTGTGCTCTTAAGATCATGGCCTGTAAATGTTTGGGATCACGATCCATGCTTCTAGCCACAAAGGAAGCATCAGCACCCAATGCCAGTGCGGCAGGATTAAAGGGATGATCAATACTTCCCATTGGCGTGCTTTTGGTAACTTTAAATTGCTCGCTTGTTGGAGAATATTGCCCCTTTGTTAAGCCATAAATTTCGTTGTTAAAAAGCAGGAGGTTTACATTAAAATTCCTCCTCAATAAATGAATTGTATGGTTACCGCCAATGCTCAGGCAATCGCCATCACCCGTTACAATCCAAACATTTAATTCGGGCCTGCTGGCCTTTAAGCCACTTGCAATTGCGGTTGCCCTTCCGTGAATACTGTGCATGCCGTAGGTATTCATGTAATACGGGAAACGGCTGCTGCAACCAATTCCGGAGATTATAACCATATTTTCTTTGGGAATTCCCAAACCCGGCAATATTTTCTGAACCTGGGCCAGTATGGAGTAATCGCCACAGCCGGGGCACCAGCGTACTTCCTGGTCTGTCGCAAAATCTTTGGCTGTTAAGGGTACCTGAACTTTTGTAGAAGCTTCACTCATATCTATATCATTGTATCCCAAAGTTAACACATAAGCCACTTATTTCAAGTGATAATCAATTGCTAAATAAATAGGAAAACATTTTTACATGGCCCTCCGGTTCTTCCGGTACGCTGATGCCCACGCGTATGTGGTATTACAATAGCTGTCTACAGTATTGGCCGCGGCAAAAATTTCATACATCTTGCTTGCAAAAACGCCCGGCTGATGCGATTTACCAGGATGATATGTAATACAGCCATCACAACGTAAAACCAAACTTGCTGCCAGCCACGGCATTTCTTTGGCTTTTTATCGGGGGGCCTTCCTTATAAGTATTCGTATCGGGGTGCCACTGTCTTTTCAGCACACAAAATTATTCTTTACCAACAATAACCTCAGTCATCTTTTCACCAGTATACATTAAATTCATTGCCAATACCGGCGTAGGTAAGATTGTAAATGATAAATATTGTGTCAAAGTTATGCGCATTCATTTCATCCAAGATCAATTTGCTAATTTTACAGACTAATACAATTTTATGCGTGAAATAAAATATGATTTCGGTATGATTGGCCTCGGCGTAATGGGAAGCAACTTATTACTTAATATGGCCGATCATGGTTTCGCAGTAATCGGCTACGATAAAAATCCTGATAAAACAAAACTCTTTGAATCATCTGCTACCGAAAATACGGTTGTAAAAGGAGTCAATACGCTACCCGCTATGATCGATGCATTAAAGGTGCCACGCAAAATAATGATGCTCGTTCCTGCAGGAAACCCTGTTGACAGCGTAATTGCTGATCTCTCTCCCTTGTTACAGGAAGGTGATATAATTATTGATGGTGGCAACTCTCACTACGTGGATACATTGAAAAGAATACATGATTTAAAAGACAAAGGATTTCATTTTATGGGGATTGGCATTTCAGGTGGTGAGGAAGGCGCGCGCAAAGGGCCGAGTATCATGCCCGGTGGAGATAAAGAAGCCTATGAGGAAGTAGCAGCAATATTAAAAGCGGTTGCGGCAAAAGTGAATGGCGAACCATGTGTTGGTTATCTTGGCAATAATGCTGCCGGCCACTATGTAAAAATGGTTCATAACGGTATAGAGTATGCGATAATGCAACTCATCAGCGAATGTTATGATCTCATGCGCAATGGCATCGGGCTTTCAAATGCTGAAATTCATGAAGTCTTTCATTCGTGGGATAGTGGTGAAATGAAATCTTTCCTGCTTGAAATCTCATCAGCCATTTTTGAAAAGAAAGACGACAAGGCGACAGGCAATTATCTTGTAGATATGATATTGGATAAGGCTGGTGCAAAAGGCACAGGCAAATGGACATCACAGGAAGGACTCGATCTGCCAATGCCCATACCTACAATAGATACTGCCGTAGTGATGCGGAACCTGTCTTCACTTATTGATGAAAGAAAAGAAGCCAGCTCCCTCTACGATACTTCTTTGGAGAAGATTGCTATCGCCAAAGAAGAATTTGTACAATTACTGCGGGATGCTTTATATTTTGCAACAATTATTAGTTATGCGCAAGGCCTTGCCATGCTTACCACGGCATCGAAAGAATTGAAAATGGACATACCCATTCCTGAAGTTGTGAGTGTATGGCGCGGAGGATGCATTATCCGTTCTGCCCTGCTGGATCATTTTAAAAAAGCTTATGAAAATCCCGAACTTAAAAATCTATTGCTTGATAAAAATATCGCTGCGCTTTTGAAGCAAAAAGAGAACGGGCTTAAGAAAATCGTATCCCTCGCTGCGTTGAATAGCTATCCTTCTGCAGGTTTTATGTCATCGCTTACTTACTACAATGCCTATCGCAGGAAGCACCTGCCCACAAATTTAATACAGGCACAAAGGGATTTCTTCGGTGCGCATACCTACCAGAGAATTGATGTCGATGGGATCTTTCATACCGAGTGGGAAGCAAAACCAGAAACGGTCTCAACAAAAAATGTACTTTAAAAAAAATCAAATTCAATGTTAGATTATAAAAAAATATCCACAATGCTCATCTTTATTTTTGGGGGCAGCGGAGATTTGAACTATAGAAAATTAAATCCTGCTTTATACAATCTTTACCTTGATAAAGCAATGCCTGAGAATTTCAGTATCGTTGGTATTGCCCGGTCGGCATATGGTGATGGTGAATACCTGGCACATTTAAAAGAAGGGATCGATAATTTTTCGAGAAGAAAAGATTCCAATGAAGACTGGGAAAAATTCTCGAAACATATCAGTTATGTTCCCATGGATGTTTCCTGTGCTGAGGATTATCTCAAAATCGCCAAAATCGCGAAAGATACCGAAGCAGCGTTTGGAATGCATCCTAATATCCTTTTTTACATGGCTGTGGCGCCCCAGTTGGTTCCTGAAATAGTGAAAAACCTGGGGAAGCTTGACATTTGCCATGATACAAAATGTACCCGAATAGTTGTTGAAAAGCCTTTTGGGCATGATCTTGAAAGTGCAAAGGAAATGAACACGATGCTGGGTGAATATTTTGCAGAGGAACAGATCTTTCGCATCGATCATTACCTTGGTAAAGAAACGGTACAAAATATACTCGCCCTGCGATTTGCCAATGCCTTGTTTGAACCCATATGGAACAGGAGTTATATTGATCATGTGCAAATAACTGCCAGTGAAACGGTAGGTGTGGAAGAGCGTGGTGGATACTATGAAAATTCGGGTGCGTTGCGTGACATGATCCAGAACCATATATTGCAATTGCTTTGCATGATTGGTATGGAGCCACCGGTATCTTTTAACGCAAACGAAATAAGGAACAAAAAAGTCGATGTGCTCAATGCCCTCCGCAGAATATCAAAAGAAGAGGTACAGCATTATGCCGCCCGCGGTCAATATGATGAAGGGTGGATTGGCGGCAAAAAGGTGGTAGGATACAGGGATGAGAAAAATGTTGCCAAAGATTCTTCTACAGAAACTTTTGCTGCCGTAAAATTTTATATTGACAACTGGCGTTGGGAAGGTGTGCCTTTTTATGTACGTACCGGTAAATACCTTCATGAGAAAACGACAGTATTAACCATACAGTTTAAACCAGCTCCCGCTTTTTCTTTTCCAAAAGAAGCGGCGGAAACCTGGCGGCCTAACCGCCTGTCCATTTGCATTGCACCGGAAATGGATATAAGGCTTCATTTCCAGGCCAAGCGGCCCGGACAAAAAATGATCCTTAGCCCTGTTGATATGGTTTTTAATTATAAAGATGAATACGACGACGACGAACCCGAAGCGTATGAGACACTTTTGTATGATGTAATGGAAGGTGACGCTACGCTTTTTATGAGAGCAGACCAGGTAGAAGCTGCCTGGGAAGTTGTGATGCCTATCCTCGACGTATGGAAAGCACGAAAGCCCATGGATTTCCCCAATTACTCGCCGGCTTCCTGGGGACCGGAAGATGCTGAAGCCCTTATTGCAAGAGACGGCCATAATTGGATAAACCTTCCCTCAAAACATAAATAGAGATCAATGAAATTACACGTCTATAAAAATAAGACCGAGCTGGCAAGTGAACTTGCAAATTGGATCGCTGAATTAATACAATCTACTTTACAAAACCAGGAATTTTTTACACTTGCGCTTTCGGGCGGCGAAACTCCAAAAGCGCTATTTAAAGAATTAGCCAGCCCCGGTTTTAAAGAAAAAATAAACTGGAAAAGAGTGGAGATATTCTGGGGTGATGAACGTGCGGTGCCCCCTGGTGATAATCGCAATAATGCAAAAGCCGCCTACGATTTATTTATTGACCATATTGATATTCCGGCAGAACAGGTTCACATAATTCGCACCGATATTGAGCCTATATTCGCGGCAAAAGCGTATGAGAAAATCCTTCATACTTTCTTTGACAATACTAAAAAAAGTTTTGACCTGGTTCTCCTGGGCATTGGTGATGATGGCCACACTTTGTCAATTTTCCCTGGCTCGGCACTCCTGGAAGATACGGAGAAGAATTGGGTAAACGCCGTATACCAACAAGACCAGCAGATGTACCGGATTACGCTGACGCCTGCGATAGTCAACTGTTCATCGAATATAGCTTTTATGGTAGAAGGAAGTGGAAAGGCCAAAATACTTAAGGAGGTTATCGAAGGTGCCTATACCCCTTCAATTTTGCCTGCACAGCTTATCAGGCCTGAAAATGGAGAGTTACATTGGTTTCTCGACACCGAAAGCGCAAAAGAATTAAGCACTGACAATTAACCTTTATCTACTATATTCTCCCAACGCACACGGCGAAATGGCACAGGATAACATATTTTATAATCACAGTGGGGTGTTGCAGGCATTTGCAAACAGCCTGCTGTTATAATAATTACTCCATAGACCGTAAATAGTCTCAACTGTAGCCGGCAGGCTTGATACTATAAGAAATTCTGTTTAATTTCCTGTAAATTTTAAGTTATGACCATACTTGGTTTTTTAGTCCTGCTGCTGATTGCCGCAATATGTGGCGGCATCGGGCAATCGCTGGCTGGTTACGATTTGGGTGGCTGCCTTGTCTCTATTGTTGTAGGTTTCATAGGTGCCTATATCGGGTTATGGGTTGCCAGGGAAATGAAGTTGCCACATTTTTTTGAAATAAGTATTGACGGAAAGCCATTTCCGGTAATATGGGCAATAATTGGCTCGGCAATTTTTACACTAATTGTTGCTTTGTTGCGAAGGTTATTTACAGGCCGTAATTAACACCGCGGCAACGTTGTACTTTTTCTACTGTAGAAATTCATTTCTTATCGTAAGCGCAAATGGCGAATTCAAAATACACCAATTTAAATACATGAGCGGGACAAACCACAATCCGGTGGCGTTAAATGCTGGCCGGCGGTATTGTTTGCAGCGATACAGCAAAGTTCATTGTGAAATGCCTGGACCATGCCTGGTTCCAGTGTGGTTTCAAACAATATACAGGCCTGTGTAAGGAATTTTAAAATCCATCCATTATATTTGAACCTCACAAGGATTTAAGAAAATATGTTCAATCTCATTTTATTTGGGCCACCTGGCAGTGGGAAGGGTACGCAATCGGAAAAACTTATTGCCAAATACAACTTTAAACATCTTTCTACCGGCGATTTGCTTAGGAGCGAAATTTCACATAAAACGCCCCTGGGCATGGAAGCAAAAAAGTTTATGGATAAAGGTCAGCTGGTACCCGATGAAGTTGTTATTGGCATGATAAGCTCTGCATTGGATGCCAATGCCGATGCGGTTGGCTTTTTATTTGACGGCTTTCCACGCACCGCTGCCCAGGCGGAAGCTTTGGATAAACTGCTGGAACTTAAAAATAATTCTATTAATGTAATGCTGGCGCTTACGGTAACCGAAGAAGAACTGGTGAAACGCCTGGTGAAACGAGGCGAAACCAGTGGCCGCACAGATGACAATAACGGTAATGTGATAAGGACACGTATTTCTGAGTACCATAAAAAAACATCACCGGTAGCAGACCATTACAAAAAAACTGACAAGGTAATATTAGTTCCGGGTGAGGGAAGTGTAGATGATATTTTTAAGGGGCTTACTAAAGAAATTGATGCCCGCATGAAAAGATCCTGACGTTTATTATCCACCACTATTATTTTTCAAATGAATACTTCAAAAGAAATTTTTCTAAAGGAGGATCTTATTTCGCTTCTCGAAAAATTAAATGGAGATGAAAAAGGGAAATGGGGTGTCATGAGTGTGCAGCAGATGGTTGAACATTTTGCAGATGCAGTACAGAATGCCAACGGTAAATTAATAGTACCGTCTTTGAATCAGGGTGAAAGGCTCGAAAAGTTCAGGCATTTTTTAATGTCGGAGGAACCATTCAAAGAAAATACTAAAAACCCACTCATTGCCGCTGAAGGCGTTGCACTACGCCAGCGTAATTTGCCCTCGGCAATAATTAAGTTAAAGAAAGAGCTCAATTACTTTTTTGAAATTTTCGATCTTCATCCCGGCCTAAAAACACAAAATGCATTTTTTGGAGACCTGGACTATGCAATGAATATACAATTGCTTCACAAGCACGCAATACATCATTTACGGCAGTTTGGGCTGGTATAGAATATTTTCAAATCTTTCAAGCCAAACTTTACCTGCTGTTTTCAAAAATTTCCCATCAGTTAATTCCTGGAACATAGACGGCTTTAGGCCAACTATACCTAAATTTGCAGGCTAAAATCGCGGCAATGAAACTCGGCAATTATATTATGGGAAGATGGATAGAAGGAGATGGAGACGGGCAACATTTATATAACGCGGTTAACGGCGAGGTCATTGCATATGCTACCACAAAAGGGCTTGACTTTGAATCTATACTTAATTACGGAAGAACTGCAGGAAGCCCCGCTCTCCGCAAGATGACCTTCCCTGAAAGAGGGAGGATGCTCAAAGCTTTGGCCCTTCACCTGCTTGGGCATAAAGAGAAATTTTATACGCTTAGCTATAAAACTGGCGCAACCAGGGCCGATAGCTGGGTGGATATTGAAGGCGGCATAGTAAATCTGTTTTCGAACGCATCACTCAGGAGAAAGTTTCCCAACGAAATATTTGCCATGGACGGTGATAATATAAGCCTTGGTAAGGGTGGTACTTTTTCGGCCCAACACATTTTACTTCCTAAAGAAGGAATCGCTATTCATATAAATGCATTTAATTTTCCCGTGTGGGGAATGCTTGAAAAAATAGCCGTAAACTTACTGGCAGGGGTAGCCGCAGTTGTAAAACCTGCATCCATTACTTCGTACCTCACCGAAGCGGTCGTAAGAGAAATAGCCGACTCGGGGATTTTACCGGCAGGCGCTCTCCAACTCATTTGCGGAAGCGCCGGCGATCTGCTCGATCATGTAACATCCCAGGATATAATAACCTTTACGGGCTCTGCAAGTACGGGCCTTCAATTAAAATCCAATCCTCACATAGTTAAGGGGAATGTGCCTTTCAACCTTGAGGCCGATTCATTGAATTGCATTGTGCTTGGTAACGATGTAACTCCCGGAATGCCGGAATGGGATATTTTCATTAAAGAAATAAGGAAAGAAATGACTTCAAAGGCGGGACAGAAATGCACCGCCATCCGGAGGATATTCGTACCTGAAAATAAAATGGAAGATGTATGGAAAGCGATCAGTAAATCGCTGGCGCAAACAACTATTGGAAATCCTGAAAATGAAAACGTGCGGATGGGTTCTCTTGCAGGACAATCGCAGAAAAAGGAAGTTAAGGAACAGGTCCAAAAGCTCCTCGCTTCATCGCAAATAATTTATGGCAGCCTGGATAGTGTCGAGCTTATTGATGCAGATGCTGAAAAGGGCGCCTTTATGAGCCCGCTTCTTTTAAAAAATGAAAATCCTTTTGAGGCTGAAGAGGCGCACGATGTGGAGGCTTTCGGGCCGGTAAGCACTATTATGCCTTACAAAGATATTGACGGTGTTATTGCTCTTGCAAAGAAAGGTAAGGGTTCCTTGTGTAGTTCAGTGGTGACTTATAACGATAAATTTGCCAAAGATTATGTACTCGGTGCCGGCACATACCACGGGAGAATTTTAGTGCTCAACCGGGATGATGCCAAAGAAAGCACCGGGCATGGTTCGCCATTACCGATGCTTATTCACGGTGGGCCGGGAAGGGCGGGAGGAGGCGAAGAAATGGGCGGCTTGCGTGGTGTAAAACACTATATGCAGCGGGTGGCCGTACAAGGTTCACCAACAATGCTTACAGCTATTACAAATATCTACCAGCCGAATGCCACTGGTAATCTTTCACAGGTTCATCCCTTCAAAAAATATTTTGAAGAATTAAAGATCGGCGACCAACTTATAACGGGGAAGAGAATGATAACCAGCGACGACATTGATAAGTTTGCCGACCTCACCGGCGACCATTTTTATGCACACATTAAAACCACCGATTTTACCGGAACAATGTTTGACCAACAAGTGGCGCATGGTTATTTCATAATAAGTGCTGCAGCAGGCTTGTTTGTGGATAGTTTTGAAAAAAATCCCGTATTGCTCAATTATGGAATCGATGAGTTGCGGTTTACAAAACCGGTTTACCCGGGACATGAAATTTATATACGGTTTACATGTAAAGAAAAAATTGAACAGGAATTAAAAGACATAGACCCCGGGGAACCCTTTGTAAAAGGAAACGATATTCCTAAGGGTATCGTGAAATGGTATGTGGAAATTTTAGACCAGGCGGAAGACCCCGTTATTGGCGTTGCGACGATCCTTACCATGGTTGCTAAAAAAGGACATGGTTTTTGATTTGCCTGTTTAAGGTGTGCTATCATATATTGAGTTGTTGATAATTTGAAGAATCAATGGTAATGTTTACTCATATTGTATATTTTTGAGCTTTTTACTATTAACGGATGACAACTTTTTACTTTTTTATGCCCGGAAAATATCGTTTTCCCTTCTTTAATGCTGCCCCTATTATAAGAATGAAAATTCCTTTTATTTTTTTAACCCAATTATCCCTGATCAATGGAAGGTTACGTTAAGTCTCATACAGAACATGGAATAACAACTATAGAATTTTATCACCCCAGGAGTAATTCTTTGCCTGGTAAAATTCTTAGTGAACTGGCACAGGAAATACATTATACCGGTACGCATGATACAAAAGTAATTATACTAAAGAGCGCCGGTGATGGGGCTTTTTGTGCAGGCGCTAGTTTCGATGAACTGGCTTCCATCAAAAACGAAAAAGAAGGGCTCCATTTTTTCCAGGGTTTTGCGAATGTAATTAATGCAATGCGCAAATGCAGTAAGCTTATAATAGGCCGCATCCAGGGCAAATGCGTTGGAGGTGGTGTGGGTATAGCAGCAGCCGTAGATTATGCAATTGCGATAACCAGCGCTGAAATTAAATTGAGCGAACTTTCCTTTGGATTCGGCCCTTTTGTAATTGGGCCAGCATTGGAAAGAAAGATAGGCTCCTCAGCTTTCGCCCAGCTTGCCATTGATGCAACGTTGTGGCGAAACTCTGACTGGGCGAAGAAAAAAGGCCTGTTTGCAGAAGTGCATGAATCTGTTCAAAACATGGATGAATCCATTTACAGGCTTGCAAGCACGCTTTCACACTTCAGCCCCGAAGCAATGGCAGAAATGAAAAATGTCTTCTGGCAGGGAACTGGAAACTGGGATACATTGCTTACCGAAAGAGCAGCCATAAGCGGCAGGTTAATCCTGAGCGATTTTTCAAAAGATGCCATTGCAAAATTTAAACTAAAAGCAAAATAATATTGACCCGCCGAAGCGGGACTTTATTATTTATAAATCGTCATACTCATATAACGGATCGATAGGGGTTCCGGGATCCATTTGGAAAACTGGCTTTATCAACCCATCCTTTAGCCCATATACCCAACCATGCAATTGAGGGCGTTGTTCATTTTTCCATGCCCGCTGAATGATGGACGTTTTGGCAAGATGCATAACCTGTTCCTTTACATTCAACTCAACAAGCCTGTCGGTACGGTCTTCTTCATCGGCAATCGCTAATAGTTCTTCGCGATAAAGGCGGAACACGTCTTTAATATTCCGCAGCCACATATTCAGCACATATTTAAAGTCGTGATTTGTCATAGCCGCTTTTACACCGCCACAGCCGTAATGGCCGCAAACAATTACATGTTTTACTTTTAAATGGGTGACCGCATAATCAAGGACGCTCAAAAGATTTACATCGGTATGTACAACCATGTTGGCAATGTTGCGGTGAACAAATATCTCACCTGGCTGGGTACCGGTAATTTTATCCGCGGGCACCCTGCTGTCACTGCAACCAATCCATAAAAATTCCGGTAATTGCAGGGCGGATAACCGCTTAAAAAATTGCGGATCTTCCTCTACTTGCTCCTGCGCCCATGCCTTGTTTTCCAGCAGCAGCTTTTCGCATGAATCCATAAATTAAATTTTAAAAACGAGAAAAGTTAAGTAATACTAATAATAAAACGCGAACATTTCTTCCGGTTATCATTTTGCGGTCCAAATAATATCCTTTCATGTAGCCTGCAAGATATAAAGCAAAATCTATACAGCCGTAACAGGGTCTTTTTTACGATTATTATTTCTCCCTGTAAAGGAATCAGTTGTGGCGTAGTCAGCTACAATAAGCATGTGCATCGGCTTTTGCACACTCTTTTTGATTTCTACTTTTATGTCCTTTAAATGTGCGTGTCTTAAAAAATCATTGATCACTTCTATAATGTCCTGGTCAATAAAATCTGCCCGTAATGCATCAATGTATACAAACGAATGTGGAGGCACTTCTTCAAGTTTTCGCTTCAGGATAGACTTATTTAAAAATGAAACGTCCTTCCTTAACCTGAACAGGTAGTTGGTTTTATCATTCACGACAAATACCGATGTTTTAAAATTACTTCGCAAAACAAAAAATAACCCTGCCGCAATACCTATTAAGATCCCTGCCAGCAGATCCGTGAATAATATCGCTACCACTGTGATCAGGAATGGCAGAAACTGATCCATCCCTTTTTTATAAAATTTCCTGAAAAGTGAAGGCTTTGCGAGCTTATAACCTGTATAAATAAGCACGGCTGCCAGAGCAGACAGTGGAATAATGTTGAGTATTTTGGGTATGAACGCAACGCTTAGTAATAAAAGCATCCCGTGCATAATGGCGGATGCTTTCGATTTCGCGCCTGCATTTACATTCGCCGAGGTCCTTACAATTACTGAGGTAAGTGGCAAGCCGCCCAATAAGCCTGAAAACATATTCCCAATACCCTGTGCTTTTAATTCCCTGTTGCCGGGTGTAACTCTTTTGTAGGGATCCAGTTCATCTGCCGCTTCGATATTTAACAACGTTTCAAGGCTGGCCACCAGCGCTATTGTAACAGCCGTTGTCCAAACCTTGGGATAATCCAGGAATTTAAAAGAAGGAAATTTAAAAAAAGAAACAAAATCAGTAAACGATTCTGCCACCGGTATAGTCACGACATGGCCATTCAGCAACGACCATGGATGGCCCTGGTTTGTAAAAGCCATATTTATAAACACGGCCGTTAAAACCACGATCAACGGTGCAGGCAACAGCCTGAATATCTTCCCCCTTTTTACCAGTACCTTATCCCAAAGTAGTTGAATAAGCAGTGAAATAACGCCGATAACAATAGCAAGTGGTGCACTGTTACTCAGCGATTGGATAATACCGCTGAATGTATTTTCTTTATTGTTCTGGATGAAAGACTCATCTCCTCCAAAGTTGGCATCATAACCGAGTAAATGTGGAATCTGTTTCAGGATCAATATAAGACCGATCGCCGCCAGCATTCCCTTGATAACGGATAACGGGATATAATCTCCTATAATCCCGGCTTTTAAAAAACCCAGGATAACCTGGAAAATTCCAGCTATAACTACGGCGAGAAGAAATGCCTCGAAAGACGGAAGTGTAATGATCGCGGTAGCAACGACGACTGTAAGGCCTGCAGCGGGCCCGCTTACACTTAGTGCTGAGCCACTTAACATCCCTATGATAATACCGCCAACAATACCGCCGATGATGCCGGCAAACATAGGTGCCCCTGAACCCATTGCAATACCCAAACACAAGGGCAAAGCCACTAAAAATACCACCACTGATGCAGAAATATCTGCACCAAAATTTTTAAAAATATTTTGCATCGATCTAAATTTTTTGAAATAAAATAATATGCCTGCTACGAAAAAGCAGCAGCTA
>JBDTLZ010000104.1:0-3088 GCA_039934515.1 Ginsengibacter sp. | reverse complement strand
AACTTTTCTAAATGGAAAAGGCCGGAAGAATCCAGCCCTTTGTATTTAAACCATAGAGAAAGTTATTTCGTAATATACCCGAACAGTCCATCAGCTTCATCATCAGGTCCGGCAGCAAAATAGAGCCAGCCCGGGTCAACTGCTGCTGCTGTTACAGGAGCAAAAGTGATCGCCCACAAACCATCGATCACCAGTGGTTTTTGCTTGGAGCGAAGTGGCCCGATAAAATTACCAGTTGGCCCATAAACATTAATACGGCCATCACCGAAATTACCTACGAGAATGGCGTTTTGTACATTGCCCATTCCCATGTCGGGGCCCCAGAATGCTTCCGGAGCTTGTGCTATACCCCAGGGGGCATCCAATGCTCCACCCGAAGCAAAGCGTTTTACAAAAGAGCCATCTGTTTTGAAGATATCAACAAACCCTTTACCCGGGCCTTTTTCTTCATCTCCGGTTGATCCTACCTTGGCATAATTTACATAAAGCCAACCCCCGATGAGCCTGATATTAAATGGCGCATAGCCTGCAGGCAGGTATGGATCATTAAAAGGCATTTCTATTTCTGCCCAGAGCGAGTCATATACATCAATTTTACGCGCACTGAAATTGGCGACATACAAATAGTTGGCGCCGGCATTTGATGCCAGTTCAATCCCCGTATATACAGCGCCGCCCGGTGAATCATCAATTGCTGATACTGCAGCGGGTCCTCCGTTCCAACCGGAAATAACTCCATCAAGACCCGCAAAAATGAACCGTGCCGGATTGCCATTAGGAAGCTTGAAGCCGGTCGTGCCGTTAAATACCTGGCCTGACGGATGTCCGCCGGTTGCGATATCGCCCACTGAAGGAATCGTTACTGCAGCCAGTTGTATTCCCCCGGATTTATTCCATACTTCACTTAAGCCGTTATTTGCCGCAGAAACCCAAGCAGTGCCTCCCGGGCTAAAAGCAATTCCCCATCCATTTGTAAAAAGTGGATCGACCCGGGTCGTATCACCATATTCATCGTTATTGGCCACCAGGTTTACCTGGGTAAAATCTTTTAGAATTTTGGGATCTTTACGGCAACCAGGCGCGGTTACCACAAATGCAATCACAAATAACCAGGCGGCAGAGAGGAGCCAGCCATTTTTTTGTCGAATACTTTTTTGCATAAAAAATTTGATTTAAGGTTAAGAAATTGGGTTACACACAGATATTTTTATATGATGATACATGCCTGTTTCACCTGGATTTGCAGAAGTAAAAAATAAATGGGTAGAAGTAGATTAGTATCGTTAGAATAAAATAAAAGGTTGCCTAAGGTTGAAAGTTCATGTTTGAAAATTGATAAGCCGCCGTAAAAAATTTGGCAATGGCGTTGCATAGATACTTTTCACAATTGCATTCCCGGGGAAAGATAGGTTGGGGTAAGTTCCAAATATTCATGGAATGCTTTTGACGGAGCGATAGCAGTGAGGAAACTCCGCGACTTCCATTACAGCGACTATGTTTGCAGGTACTTCGCGATGTATATTTTAATAATGTTATGCTTGTGTAAACATCGTGGAGAAGAAAATAATTTGATTAATGAAAACTTATAGATGAAAGTTTGCGTAGCGCATTTAAAGCTTTCGGTCTACCGATTCAAGGATACTTTTCAGGAACGCAACTTCGTCAAATGACCTGTCAAGGGTTAATCCCAAACGTACTATTACCAGTTTTTTTGAAGGAATAACATAAATCGCCTGTCCTGCATAGCCATCGCAATAAAACATGTCGGCAGGTACCCCGGGAAAGGCTTTTTGCGAAGGATCATTTTTGTTTAATCCATTTAGCCAGAATTGGTAGCCGTAGCTTTTTAATTTGTTTTCCGCGGCTGCCGTAACAGTTTCCTTTACCCACCCCTCGGGTAAAATCCTTTCCCCCTGCGATACACCATCATTGTAATACAACAATCCAAACCGTGCATAATCCCTTGCGGTTGCATTGATATAAGATGAACCCACATAAGTACCCGAAGCATCAGGCTCGAATAATGTATGGTACATCCCGATTTTATAAAACAAAGCTGTTGCGGGGTATGCCGCATAGTCTTTTTCCCCAACGGTTTGCCTGATGATCCTCGAAAGGATATTGCTGTTCCCGCTTGAATAGTTAAATAAAGATCCGGGGCTTTGAGCCAATGAATGGCCCGCCGTGAATGCAGCCATATCACCTTCTTTGTAGAGCATGTTGGTGACATCACTGGCTTTGCTATAGTCTTCCAGGAAATCAAGGCCGCTCTCCTGCTGTAATAAATTTTTAATACTGATGGCGTGCCTGGGGTCTTTTGGATCATTCCATTCTATAACAGGGGCTGGCCCGGCAATGTGAAGTTTACCCTGCAGTACTAATGTGCCAATCAACGCGCCTGTAACACTTTTCGCCATGGACCAGCCGTACATCCTTGTATCTTTATTAAATCCTGTTGCGTATTTTTCAGCAACCAGTTGTCCGTTGTAAACCACCACTACAGACCTGGTTCGTTGCTTTTTCCCCGGGTGAGGTTCTGTGAAAGCTTTATCTACTGCGGCTGCTAATTTTATTGTATCAATGTTTGAAGAAATCGTATTCGCGATTTTGTCGCCATAGGGCCATGGAATTGTATCATTTCCCTGCAAAGGCGCCGCGGGTACCGGAAATGATTGCTTGCGCAATTCATTTTCGCTGATCCCATTGATAAGAGTGCAGCCGATCCCTCTTCGATAAATTGCTTTCTTCTTTGCCATTCCCCATATCGTACTTGTTACAGATGAATCCTGGAAGTTCACCTCGTTCCGGGCAAGTGATAACGGAAAGTCTGTAAACTCACTGGTGTCAATGCCTTTTTGATCCCTTTCGGAAACAAAAACGCAGGAGCACATTTCCTTGGCATCAAAACCGCTTATAATGGGGAAAGATACCCACGCATAACGAATCCCCAATAATAATCCGATGACTATAACGGTTAGTAGTAACCGCAGAATAATTTTTTTCAAGGATGCCTGTTGTGTAAATTAAAAATGACGTAAGCATTAATGGTACAAGGTATTCAAAAAAAATTATTTATAACACCTGTGGA
>JBDTLZ010000103.1:0-50854 GCA_039934515.1 Ginsengibacter sp. | reverse complement strand
TATTCAATCCCGGTTACAAGGTCATCGTCCGGCAGGGGTGGATTTCAGTGCAAGGATAAAGGTCCCAGTCCGGAACCAGGTTTTGGGCTTGTGCGTCTTTCTTACGAATACGGAAAAACAATAAGCATTTAAGTTGTAGGCAGGAGGGATTTTCCCGGGCAACTTTCTACTGGCTTATCCGTCCTTATATGAAGGTTTAAAATTAAGCGTGTTTATAAATTGGACTATTTTTTTGAAAATATATTTTATGATAAAGAATTTTTTTAAAGCAACGTTTCGAAGCCTCTGGAAAAATAAAGGATATAGTTTCCTTAATATTTTTGGTTTGGCTATTGGTATAGCTTGTGCGGGGTTAATTTTTTTGTGGGTAAAAGATGAATTGAGCTACAATAATTTCAATGTAAAAAAAGACCGCCTTTATTATGTACGGGAAAACCAGGCGTATGATAGTTATACCGCAACTTTCGGATCAACACCCGGTTTGCTGGGGCCTGCAATTCAGGCAGAAATTCCTGGCATTGCAAATACATGCCGCTCATCGGAGCAACAAACGTCTTTGTTGTTCAGCATTGGCGATAAGTCTATGTACGCTGTGGGGAAATATGCCGAAACTTCCTTGTTCAGTATGTTCACCCTTCCATTTATCGAGGGTAATGCAAAAAGCGCCTTTGCTCAATTGTATTCCCTTGTTATTACAGAATCTGCGGCAAAAAAGTTTTTTGGTAACGCCAAAGACGTGCTCGGTAAAACGATACGCGTTGATAATAAACATGATTATGTGATAACAGGTATTTTGAAGGATATACCCCCAAATTCCACATTGCAATTTGAATGGCTGGCTCCATTTAAGATATACTATGATCAAAGTCCCTGGTTATATAGTTGGGGTAATAGCGGACTCAGTACTTATGTAGAATTAAAGCCCGGAGTCAATCCTGCATCAGTGAATAGACAGTTGTATGATTTCATTCAGAAACGCCAGCCCTCATCGATAGCGCATCCCTTTATATGGAGCATGAATGACTGGCATTTATATGATGATTTCTCAAATGGAAAGCCCACAGGTGGCGGCAGGATTGAGTATGTTCGTTTGTTTTCAATAATTGCCTGGATCATTATCGTGATCGCGTGCATTAATTTCATGAACCTCTCGACAGCACGCAGTGAAAAACGTGCCCGCGAAGTTGGTGTAAGAAAAGTACTGGGCGCCGGGAAGAAAAGACTGGTTGCACAATTTATCGGAGAAGCATTACTAATGTCATTGATCTCCACCTGTGTTGCCCTTGTAATAATTTCCTTGTTCCTGCCATCATTTAATACACTTGTACAAAAGCAGCTGAGTCCTGGATTGGATAATCCCGTTCACCTGGCTGCCCTGTTTTTAATAACAGTAGTGTGTGGCATTGTTGCGGGGAGTTATCCTTCTTTGTATTTATCATCCTTTAATCCTGTTTTTGTTTTAAAAGGAATAAAACTTAAAAGCGGGAGTGCTGCGCTCATACGTAAGGGGCTGGTAGTTCTGCAGTTTACTATTTCAATAATACTTATCATCAGTACAATCATAATTTATCAACAAATACAACATGTAAAGAACAGGCAACTGGGCTTTAATAAAAACAACCTTCTGTCCACCGATGTTGTTGGTACTGTCGCGAAGGACTACTCATCAATAAAAGCAGACTTGCTGGGCACGGGTATCATTGACAATGTGGCCTTATCCGATCATCCCACGATATACGGTGGTAACAATACAGATGGAATGACCTGGGAGGGAAAAGCTCCGGGGACCAAAATTTTAGTGTCAACACGCTATATATCACCAGGGTTTATGCAAACGTCGGATATTAAAATTCTATCAGGCAGGGATTTTCAACCGGCAGATTCAATTTTTAATAAAACACTTAATATTTTAATCACCCGATCTTTTGAAAAGCTGATGGGGAATGGGAGTGCTATTGGAAAAATATTGAGGTATGAAGGAGATACCTCCAACATGAATGCTACCGTCGTGGGTGTTGTCAATGACTATGTGTATGGAGATATGTATGCCAAATCGGATCCGGTATTATTTCTATGTACGCCTCCCGAACATGCTACACTGATGTACATTCGAATTAAGCCACAGGTAAATACGGAAAGGGCATTGGCAAAGATTGGCGCCATAATGAAGAAAGACAATCCGGCATATCCCTTTAATTACATTTTCGTTGACGACCAGTTCAATGCGATGTTCACGAACGAGATGCTGATCAGCAAATTATCCCGTGTATTTGCTGCATTGGCTATTATCATCTCGTGCCTGGGCTTATTCGGGCTTGCGGCTTATACAGCCGAACGCAGAACAAAAGAAATTGGTATCCGCAAAGTACTTGGCTCAAGCGTAGCTGGAATAGCGACTTTGCTGTCAAAGGATTTTATGAAGCTTATCATCCTGTCATGTGCCGTTGCTTTTCCGGTTGCATGGTGGATGATGCAAAGTTGGCTGCAGGGTTATCAATACAGGATTGGTATTAGCTGGCAGATATTTTTATGGGCGGGGCTTCTCGCAATTATTATAGCACTGCTTACCATAAGTTTCCAGGCCGTAAAGGCAGCGATTGCCAACCCGGTGAAGAGCTTACGGAATGAATAATGCATGATAGTTAATACAAACTGATGGAGAATTTTTAATCATAGGGGATTACTGGTGTTACCCCCAGGTGGTTGCAGATCTTACAGGAGTCGTAATTTAAAATAACAACATGATAAAAAATTATTTAAAAATTGCATGGCGCAATCTTATTCGTAACAAAGGTTTTTCATCGCTCAATATAATGGGTCTGGCACTGGGACTTACCTGTAGCCTGCTGATCATGCTCTGGGTGCAGGATGAACTTAAAGTCGATGGGTTTCATGTAAACGGAAGTCAATTGTACCAGGTATATGAACGCAAATACTATGATGGTAAAGTGGAGGCAAGTTATCATACACAGGGTTTGCTTGCCAGTGAATTAAAACGCGCAATCCCTGAGGTGCAATACGCAAGCAGCCTTGAGCAGGATGCACCTTATCCCTATACTTTTGAAGCTGGTGACAAAAGAATAAAATTAATGGGTTCTTATGCCAACGTTGATTTCTTTACAATGTTTAGTTATCCGTTAATATATGGAAATTCAGAAACGGCTTTGAGTACACCAAATGGCATTGCTGTGTCCCGGAAGATGGCTGAGCAATTTTTTGGCAGTACCGAAAAGGCAATTGGTAAAATGATCAGGTTTGAAAACCGGGAAAGCTTGTTGGTAACGGCAGTTTTTGAAAATGTACCCGTTAATTCATCGCAGCAGTTTGATTTTCTAAGATGCTGGCAGGACTATGTTCAACAAAATGCCTGGTTAAACAGTTGGGGAAGTTTCAGCCCATATACTTTTATTCAACTCCGTAAGGACGCGGATCCATCACACGTGGAAGCTAAAATTAAAGACTTTCTTCAAAAGTACACTGCATCTGCAAAAGGGTTTCATATTGATCTTGCTTTGCAACCATACAAGCAAAAATATCTTTATTCTACTTTTAAAAACGGGTACATTGATGGTGGCCGTATAGAATACATTCGTCTTTTTAGTATCGTGGCTATTTTCGTTTTACTGATAGCATGTATCAATTTCATGAACCTGTCTACCGCGCGGTCAACAAAACGCGCTAAAGAAGTGGGTATCCGAAAAGTTGTTGGTGCGGTTCGCTCATCGCTCGTAAGACAATTTATTGGTGAAGCTTGGCTACTTACCTTGATATCCGCGGTCATTGCAATTGCGTTAGTAGCGATGCTTTTACCTGCTTTTAATAGCCTTACAGGAAAACAGGTGGCGTTCCCCGTAACGCAGCCTCTTTTTTGGTCCTCATTAATTGGCTTAATAATAATTACGGGCCTTGTGGCAGGTAGCTATCCTGCATTTTTTCTTTCCTCACTTAATCCAAATAAGATTTTAAAAGGCAGTCTAAAATTCAGTGCTGCGGTTGGCTTTTTCAGGAGAGGCCTCGTAGTGTTCCAGTTTAGCCTTTCCATTATTCTTATCATCGCGATGATAGTTATTTATCGGCAGGTAAATTATGTACAAACTAAAAACCTTGGTTATGATCGTCAAAATCTTCTTTACATTCCATTAGAAGGCGATCTCATTAAAAACTACCAGGTTTTTAAAGAAGCTGCGGGTAAAATACCTGGAATAGTGGCTGTTTCAAAAATGAAAGAGTCACCAACTGTAATCGGTCATCATATTGGTGACATCAGTTGGCGCGGGAAGGATCCCAACCAGTCAATATCTTTTGCGGATGCAACAGTGGGGTACGATTTTATAAAAACAATGCATCTAAAACTTAAAGAAGGCCATGATTTTTCCAGGGATTTTGGTACTGACTCAATGGGATACATTTTAAATGAGGCGGCTGTTGCTAAAATCGGTTACAAAGACGCGATTGGACAGCCATTGGCATGGGCTGGCCAGGAAGGAAAAATTATCGGGGTTCTCGAAGATTTCCATTTCGCGTCATTGCATGAAACTATCGAGCCGTTGGTTATTCGTTTGTCTGAAAATCAAAAATGGGGGACTATTTTGATACGCACTGAAGCAGGCAAAACTAAGGATGCACTTAGCGAACTGGAAAAGATATTTAAAAAATTAAATCCAAATTATCCGTTTACTTACCAATTTTCCGACCAGGAATATGCCAAATTATATAACAATGAACAAACTGTAAGTAAGCTGTCGAATTACTTTGCAATCCTGGCAATTTTTATTTCAAGTCTCGGTTTATTTGGATTGGCAACATTTACCGCAGCACAGCGCACTAAAGAAATTGGCGTAAGAAAAGTTCTCGGCGCGACGGTCCCTACTATTATTTCACTAATGGTAGTTAATTTTTTGAAGCCCGTTTTTATTGCCATGTTGATTGCCTTCCCGGTTGCGTGGTATGCTATGAATGAATGGCTTCTGGATTTTGCGTACAAAATAAATATTGGATGGTGGACATTCGTACTGGCGGGTTTGATTACCATTGGTATTGCGGTAGTAACGGTGAGTTTTCAGAGTATCAAATCGGCATTGATAAATCCAGTTAAGAGCCTGAGAGCTGAGTGACAGGTTCATTTGTGCACGATCTTATCAAACCGGGATAAGTTTATTAATAAAAGAATTATTACTATTGGAAATAACAGTAGCGTTATTTGTTGTTTGGATTGCATTCCTGGGTAACGTTGTAAGTGCCCAAACTACTTTTTGGGATAGTCGCCAGGCATATCTTAAACAACCCTACCCATCAGATAAGCAAGTTCAGCGATGAACAAACTACGGGAATATATTCCGTTTTTTTTGCCGGCCTTACGGTATTCATTTCGTGCCGTGGTTTATTCGTGCTTGCTACCTATATAGCTGAAGACCGCGTTAAAGAAATCGGTGTGCGTAAAGTACCTGCCGCATCTGTTGCGGGGATCACCGCGCCGCTAACAAACGATTTAGTTAAGGTTGTAATTATAGCAATTATAATTGCATGCCCTATTGCGCGGGGCTATGACCAAATGGCTCGCAGGCTATAATTACCACATCGGCATTTCATGGTGGTTCTTTATTGTAGCAGGTACTTTGTAAGTACTTATCGCGTTGATCACGGTAAGTTTCCAGGCAATAAATACTGCAATCACCAATGCCGTTATAAGTTTGAGAAGTGAGTAGGCTTCAGCCGTTCCAGGTTGCTTATATGTTAAATTTTAATCCTGGATATTGCAGATTTATTCACTCAAAATCATTGCGCAATACCCAACTGAAAGGATTTATAAGTGTATCAAAATCGTACACCGCTGTATCGGAAACGAACTAATTCGTATTTAGTATGCAACTATGTCATTGTAAACCATTTATATTTTAATCCGGCATGCGATTGGGGCGTCTTTTCTATGTAACGGCCGGCGAACTGATTTAAAATATAACCGGTAAGTCTATTGTTAATAATATCCATATATTTTGGTATTTAATAAGCTAAGTAGCAATCACGAATCCTGGTGACATGGGAAGGCTTGTAGTTAAGTGCGACTTTCAAAAGGGGTTCATCAGTTTAGTATCAGAAAAAAATATTTATGATAAAAAATTATTGTAAGATCGCCTGGCGAAATCTATCAAGGAATAAGGGCTTTTCCCTAACCAATCTTCTTGGTCTTACTATCGGGATGACCTGCGCCATTCTTATCCTGCTATGGGTAAGGGATGAGTTGTCGTATAATAAAGCCCAGAAAAATTATAATGAGATTTACCAGGTGATGGCAAACCGGGATTTTAATAACAAAATATTTACCGATGAGAGCATGGTTTTACCACTCGCCGCATCAATTGAAAATGAGGCGACCCAGGTAAAACGGGCTGTAGTTACCACCCATCGTGAACCGGTTATTATTACCTATGGTGCTACAAAATTGAAGAAATTTGGCTATACTGTCAGTGAACATTTTTTTGACGTGTTCTCCTGCAATTTCAAAAGCGGCAATCCCCCGACTGCAATTTCAGATCCATCATCTATTGTTTTATCAGAATCGGCGGTAAAAGCTTTATTCGGAAATGCAGATCCTATTAATAAAGTTGTAAAAATTAATAATAATTATGATGCAAAAGTGACGGCTGTCACTGCCGATGTGCCGGGGAATGCTACTTTACAATTTGATTATATCATGCCATTTAACTATTCAAACGAAGACGTAAAACATTCAATGGCAGAATGGCGAAATTCTTCATGGCTGGTATTTGTGCAGGTAGTTCCCGGTGCAAATATGGCTTTGCTCGAGAAAAAAATAAATGATATCAAGTGGAAACATTCCCCGGATGATAAAAAGATCAGCACCTACTTCACTTTTGCCATGAGTAAATGGAGACTTTACAGCGATTTTAAAGAAGGGAAAAATACCGGGGGGATGATAGAATACGTAAGGATGTTTACAATAATTGCTATAATTATATTGCTCATTGCCTGTGTTAATTTTATGAACCTCTCTACAGCACGTTCCGAAAAACGCGCTAAAGAGATCGGAATAAGAAAGACGTTGGGTTCGGGGAAAAAAAGCCTGGTATTGCAATTCTTTATTGAATCGGTAATGCTTGCTTTTATATCTTTTATGTTTTCGGTACTTGCCGTTTACTTACTATTACCGGCATTTAATACATTGGTTGACAAACAGCTTACGCTGTGTTTTAACCAGCCGGCTTTTTGGCTGGGCGCATTAAGTATTATATTGTTTACAGGTGTCGTTGCAGGAAGTTACCCGGCTGTATATCTCTCTTCGTTTAGCCCTGTAAAGATATTGAAAGGGACTTTTGTTGCTGGTAAAAAAGAAATTTTACCAAGGCACATTTTGATCGTGATGCAATTTGTAACTTCCATTTTATTGATTTCCGCAACAATTATTGTCTACCAGCAAATACAACTTATCAAGAACCGCGACATTGGGTATAATCCCGATAACCTCATCAATATACCGGCTTCACCGGATGCCCAAAAGAACTTCGAAGTAATAAGGCAGGAATTGATTCAAACCGGAATGATAAATGCTGTTACCCGGATGATGTCGCCGATAACGGAGGTCTGGTGGCAATCTCCATCGCCGGAGTGGGCGGGCAAGCCTGCAAATAGGAACATCATTTTTAATGGGTTAACAACAGATAAGGATTTTGCTAAGACAATGGGTATTAAAATGCTTCAGGGCCACGATTTTTCCGGGATGCCGGTCGATTCATCTTCAATGCTGTTGAATAAGGCTGCTATTGAAGCGATGGGCCTCAAAAATCCTATCGGCATGAAAATGAAATATAACGGTAGAGCCGTTATCGTTATTGGTGTTACGGATAATGTAATAATGGAGAGTCCTTTCAAACCCGTGGATCCAATGATGGTATTTTTTAACCCGGCTAATTCGGGTGCAATTAGTATCCGGTTGAACAAGCAGGCGGGGCCGCAAAAGGCATTGCGATCGATAGAAGCTATTTTTAGAAAATATGATCCGGCCAATCCATTCGAATATCAATTTGTCGATAAAGAATTCAGCAAAAAATTCCTGGCTGAAGACCTCATAGGTAAGATCACCAACATTTTTGCCGGCCTCGCTATTTTTATTTGTTGCCTCGGCCTTGCCGGCTTAGCTTCCTTTACTATTGAGAAACGAGTCCGCGAAATTGGTATAAGGAAGGTTTTAGGTGCTACCATACAGCAACTTATATTCTTGATTTCAAAGGAATTTCTAAAGCTCGTGCTAATTGCATTCCTGATTGCTGTGCCGGTTACCTGGTGGTTTATGAGCAGGTGGCTGAACAATTATGTATTTCATATCAACATCAGCATCTGGCTGTTTGGTATTGTTGGCATTCTTATTTTATTATTAACATTGGTTGTTGTAGGTATAAATACATTGGGTGCGGCTATGCACAACCCTGTAAAAAGTTTGAGAACGGAATAAAATTGCTGCTGGATGATTAACAGGAGAATAGGGTGTTAAAATCGTTATATATAAACATAAAATAGAAAATCATGCTTCGGAATTATTTGAAAATCGCTTTTCGTAATCTTGCAAAATATAAGTTCATTTCTTTCATAAATATATTTGGACTAACGGTTGGGCTTACGTGCTGTTTGCTTATCGTGGCTTATATTTATAATGAACTCAGCTATGATAAATTCAATACCAGTGCCGATAAGATTTACAGGGTTACGAGGAGTTTCAATACGCCCAATGGGGCAGAGGTATTACATTTGAGCGCAGTAGCTCCGCCCGCTGGCCCGCTGTTGCAAAACGATTTCCCTGACATTGAAAAAATCACCCGTATCCTTTCTAATGGCAATACTGCGATGAAGTATGGTGATAAATTATTTAATGAGAAAACCACCTATTTTGCTGACGAAACCCTGTTTGATTTTTTTCCTGTGCCGGTTTTGAAGGGAGACCCTAAAACCGCGCTCGCGGAGCCATTTTCGGCAATGCTTACGGAGGAGATTGCCCGGAAATATTTTGGTGACGAAGATCCTATGAGCAAATTGATCACGGTGGACAGGCAATTGACCTTTAAGATAACAGGGGTGTTCAGCGAGTTTCCTTCAAATTCACATTTCCATCCAAAAATCCTGTTATCCTTTAATACATTGAAAGATACAGCAGTTTATGGAGCTAAAGGACTTCAAACCGACTGGGGAAACAATGCATTTTATACATACCTGATGGTTCCTAAAAACTATCCGGTCGAAAAGATTTCAGCACAGTTTCCGGCATTTATTGACAGGAATATTCGTTTTGCCGGAGCGCCTGCAGGCTACAAATATTCCAAAGGAACAAAATTATACCTGCAGAAGCTGACAGATATTCATCTTCGTTCACATCTTGATGATGAGCTGGAACCCAACGGTGATATCAAAAGAGTCTATATCTTTTCCGCGATTGCCTTATTTATTTTATTGATCGCCTGTATCAATTATATGAATTTATCAACAGCCCGTTCTGTACTAAGGGCCAGAGAAGTAGGGATACGGAAAGTGGTGGGTGCCGAAAGGAAAGAGATCATCTTTCAGTTTTTGAGTGAATCTGTACTGATTACCTGGGCATCACTTTTATTTGCGATTTTCCTTACATGGATAACATTGCCGTGGTTGAATGCGCTTTCCGGGCAGCACCTTTCTATCAATATATTACTTTACTGGAAAATATTGCTGCCTGTTCTGCTGCTGCCGTTTATTGTAGGAATCGTCAGTGGCATTTATCCCGCTTTATTCATGTCGTCGTTCAGGCCGGTGCATGTTTTAAAAGGCCTCGTAAAAATAGACCCGGGAAATATTTCTTTCAGAAAAGTATTGGTTGTTACGCAATTTTCGATCTCCATCATTTTGATTATCGCAACGATGGTTGTTTTTCAACAACTGAATTACATGCAAAAGGCGTCGCTGGGATATGACCGGGACCATGTGGTTAATATTCCTTATTCCAAGGCCCTGGCTCCGGGGTTTGAGGCATTTCGAAACGAATTGTTGAAAAATTCGTCTGTAAAAAACATTGGCCGCTCTTCACGCATTCCCACAGGAAGATTATTAGATGCCCTGGATACAAAAGTATTAATGGGAGATTCATCGCAACCGATGAATCTGGATCTTAAATTTATAACAGTTGACTATGATTTTATCCCGACCTATGATATACACATGGCCGCAGGGAGAAATTTCTCCCGCAGCTTCTCAATAGATTCGGCTGGCTATGTAATTAATGAGGCCGCCGTGAAAATCCTGGGCTGGAAATCTCCACAGGATGCATTGGGCAGGGATATTTCATATGGAGGAAACAGGGGCAAAATTGTTGGAGTCACCAAAGATTTTCATTTTGAATCCATGCATCAGAAAATCGTTCCTTTATTAATGAACATGGCAGCGTTTAACAGGGGTGGATATGCAAATCTTTCGGTGAAAATCAGCGGTGATAATATTCCCTCAACTTTAGATGCCATTCAAAACACCTGGTACAAATATGTTCCTGGATCTCCGTTCACTTATACATTTCTTGATGAAAGCTATTTGCGCCTTTATGAGGCAGAACAAAGACAGGGCACCATCTTTACCATATTCGCCTGTATTGCCATTTTTATTGCATGCCTCGGCCTTTTCGGGCTATCTGCCTTTTCAATCACCCAACGCATGAAAGAGATCGGGATCAGGAAAGTATTGGGAGCCAGCATAAACAGTTTATTGGCCCTTTTATCAAAAGATTTTTTAAAGCTTGTATTGGTTGCTGCAATAATAGCATTTCCGGTTGCATGGTTCTCTATGAATACCTGGCTTAAGGATTTTGCTTATCGTATAAATATACAGTGGTGGGTATTGGCTGTTGCAGGAATTGTCGCTGCCCTGGTAGCGTTTGCGACCATCAGTTTCCAGGCTATAAAAGCAGCAATGTCCAACCCTGTGAAGTCATTGCGAACAGAGTAAGTGGTTAAAATCAACAATAAATTTTGGGTTGGAAAAAAACTCTTAAACAGGATACCTGCTAAAAAATTATTTCAAAAGCGTTTTAAGAAATTTAGCCCGTAACAGGAATTTTGCAGTTATTACTATATCGGTATTGGCAGTTGGTATTGCGGTTTGTATAATGATATTCATCAGGGATAAAATTTTTAATCAGAAAACCATTGATGCAGCTTATGCTAAAAAACTATTTTAAAATTGCCTGGCGCAATATTATAAAAAACCACTTTTATTCCCTGGTAAATATTATTGGGTTATCCACCGGTATTGCCTTTACTTTATTAATTGGAGCTTTTGTATGGAGCGAGCTGCAGGTAAATGCTAATTTGAAAAATGCTGGCAGGCAATACATCATTCAAAGCAATTGGAAAGATAAAAACCAGGGACTCGATCTTACTACACTTGGGCCGCTTGCAAAATCCCTGAGGGAAAATTATCCCAACCTTGTTGCCAACTACTACCGCTGGGATGGTGTTACGTCTAATGTGTCTAAAGGAGATAAAAGTTTTAGAGAGGGGTTGCAGATATGCGATAGTACCATGTTAAATATGTATGGATTTAACCTGGTTCATGGTGATCCCAAAACTGCCTTTGAGGGCCCTTTTTCCCTTGTTATCACTGTTGATAAAGCCCTTAAGTATTTTGGCAAAACCGATGTCGTCGGGCAGTCACTGACAATAGAAAATTTCTCCGGTTCAAAACATGACTTTATCATAACAGGCGTTTTAAAAAAACCCGCAAAAAATTCTGCAACTTATATCAATGATGATAACAATAATCAATTTTATATTTCTTCTAATAACCTGGCTTATTTTGGAAGGAACATGGATTGGCCGAATCAATATATTGTTGGATATATAGAATTACAGGAAGGCGTTCATCCCGGTGATCTTCAAGGGCCAATGCAATCCCTGGTAAGGCTAAACGCGCCACCGCAATTTGCCGCAAACATGACGCCCTATCTTGTTTCATTAAAAGATTATTACCTCTCTGGTAATAACGGGCTTGTAAAGAAAATGCTGTATGCCTTGTCCGCTATAGCCTTGTTTATTTTGCTGATGGCGATTATTAATTTTATCAACATGTCAGTGAGCCGCTCCGCTACCAGGATGAGAGAAATAGGGATACGCAAGGTGCTGGGTGGATTGAAAAAGCAATTGATTTTTCAATTTCTGATTGAATCGATCCTGATTGTTTTCTTTGCTACCGTTTTTGCCTTTGTAATATACCTTTGTACAAAGGATGTTTTCAGCAATATATTGGAACGTGAGATCCCGGTGCTAACTGATTTTCCACTTTACTATATCGCTTTTCCCCTGCTGCTTATTGTAGTCATTGGAGTAGTCGCCGGTATTTATCCCGCATTTGTTTTGTCCTCGCTAAAATCAGTGGAATCCCTGAAAGGCAAGCTATCGCCTGTTAAAGAAAATGTATTGCTGCGCAAATCATTGGTTGCATTTCAATTTGGCACGGCCACGATTGCGTTTGTTGGTGCCATTATTATTTCGGCCCAAATAAAACTTTTCTTCAGCAAAGACCTTGGCTTTAATAAAGATTACATAGTCTCGGCGCAATTGCCACGTGACTGGACTCCTGAAGGTGTGCGAAAAATGGAAGATCTGCGGAGACAATTTGCTACAATCCCACAGGTAAGCAATGTAACTCTTTCCTATGAGGTGCCCGATGGCAATAACGGTGGAGGCATATCCCTTTATAAAGCAGGTAGTGATTCCACAACCGCTATAACATCACCGATGCTTACGGCTGATGAATACTATGCATCGACATTTGAAATACCAATGGAAGCCGGAGTATTTTTTAGCCGGCCTGGCGCATTTACTGATTCCTTTACAGTGGTCATTAATGATGCACAGGCTAAAGCGTTTGGCTGGAAAAGCCCACAAGATGCCATTGGCAAACAAGTGAAGGTCCAGGGAGGCGGACAAAATTTTACGATCGCGGGAGTTACAAAGGATTTTCATTTTGGATCTATGCAAAATGCTATAAAGCCACTGACTTTTTTGCATGTAGGCATCACCAACTTATTTCGTAGCTTCTCATTTAAGTTAAGGCCCGGAGATGTTGGTAATTCAATTGCTGATCTGCAAAGGAAATGGTCTGAAGTGTTGCCCGGTATTCCATTTGAATACACATTTATGGATGAAACATTAGCCAAACTTTACAGGTCAGAAATACAATTGAAGAAGGCCTCTTATGCAGCTACTGTCTTGGCATTGATCATCGTTTTACTGGGAGTGCTTGGCCTTATTTCATTAAGTGTTCAGAAACGGACCAAAGAAATTGGTATCCGGAAAGTCCTGGGTTCTTCAGTTGCTGGTATTATATTATTGTTCCTGAAAGAGTTTTTATTGGTCATTTTGATTGCAGGAATTATCGCCTGCCCGCTGGCTTATATTATCATGCACCGATGGCTGGAGGCATACTCCTACCGCGTAGGAATTACGGCAACCCCGTTTATATTATCGGTTTTAGTCCTCGTGTTTATTACAGGAATATTAATAGTTACTCAAACCATAAAGACCGCATTGTCAAACCCAGTTGAGTCATTAAGGATGGAATAATAAATATAATCCCCTTACCTGTAATTCACAATTGCGGAGCATTAAATATTTTATCGATGTATACATAAAAATAATGTTCAAAAATTATATTATAATAGGCGTGGCGCAATGTAGTTAATAATAAAGCGCATTCATTTATTAACATCGCCGGTCATTCTGTGGGCATGGTGTGTAACCTGCTCATATTACTTTGGGTACAAAATGAACCGGATATTGAGTTGCTCTGCCGAAGGGTTCACGTTATACAAAGTATATGAAAGAGAATATTACAAAGTTCATATTGACGGTAACTACGATACACCTGGATTACTGGCAGCGGAATTGAAGAAAACCATACCAGAAGTGGAAGATGCGATCATGCTCCAGGAAAATAATGACAACGCAACTTGGGATGGCAGGGATCCAAATTCAATGATCTCATTCGAACATCCTGCCGTAGGATATGATTTCATTCGTACAATGAAACTGCAATTAATTGATGGACGTGACTTTTCGCGAAACTTTCCGACAGGTAAAGAGGGCTATTTACTTAATGAAACCGCGGCAAAAAAGATCGGCTATTAAGATGCGGTGGGGAAAACCATCAACGTCAATGGTCGAAAGGCTGAAATAATCGAGGTGTTTAGAGATTTTAATTTCAGATCGTTACATGAACAAATACAGCCTATCATTGTGGAGTTCATTGAAAAATCGGGCAATGGTAATATACCCATACGCGCCGAACCGGGAAAAACCAGGCAGGCAATTGCAAGCCTTCAAACAATTTGCAGGCAATTTAATCCGGGTTTTCCTTTTACCTATTTTTTCGCCGACCAGGAATATCAAAAACTGTATAGGAATGAGGAAGTCACCGACAAGCTCTCTAACGCATTCGCAACCCTGGCGATCTTTATTTCGTGTTTGTGTTTACTTGGCCTCGTAATATTTACAGCAAAGCAACGCACAAAAGAAATTGGGATCCGGAAAGTCCTTGGCGCATCTGTAAGGGGCATAATTCAATAACTTTCCAATGGGCGTGGTGCACTATCAAATAAATGCAATAGAGAAAGATTAGGATAAAAAATTATTTCAAAGTTTCTTTGCGAAAGCTCTGGAAGCACAAGGCCTTTCCTTTATTAGTATCATGGGCCTTGCTTTAGGTATTACCGCTTCTTTTATTTTATATCTATATGTTCACAGCCACTCAATAATAACAGCATTAATTTTTTCGATTTGCCAGTGTATCAAAATCGTACACTGCCTGTATCAAAAACGAACTGATTCGTATACTATGGCTAACTATTGCATTGTAAATCACTTAAGTTTTATTCCGGCATAGGTTTGGAACTATTTTTTATAATTATCATGGTATGCAATTTACAAACAGGTTATCGATGTTGTTAATTGCATACAGCAATAACTATCTGGAAATAGAAACAAGCAATCAGCGCATACGCGCCTGGAATTTTCGCTTCTAAAATGTATAACTGAAAGGGAATGTTCAAAAATAACTTTAAAGTTGGCTGGCGCGATCCTGTAAAAGATCTTCAATTCATTCATCTCAACAAAATAGGGCTTATTGTCAGCCTTACCCGTTACGTGCTCATTTACTTATCCGTAAATGATAAATCAGGCTACCCTGCACGGTTATTAATTGGCAATGGAACAGCATCAGTAAATCATCAGTAAGAAATTTTATTTTATGTTTAGAAATTATTTAAAAACTACTTTCCGAAATCTCTGGAAACATAAAACATACAGCTTTATTAATATTACCGGTTTGGCCATAGGCACGCTTTGTTGCCTCTATATATTAATATATGTGGAAGATCAATATGGCTATGACAGGCACCATAACGATGCAAATAATATTTATCGCGTTACTACCTCGCTTACACTACCGGGGGATAAGCATACTAATGCTACCTCTTCACCGCCTATCGCGCCGGCGATCAAAAATGATTTCCCCGAGGTGAAGCAATTTACCCGTTTGGTTAACACGGGCTCAATGGGTGCCAGGCGACACCTGCTTCGCTATAAAGAAAAATCATTTTATGAAGAAGGAGCCGTTTTTGTCGACTCTACTTTCTTTGATGTGTTTTCGTACCACTTTACCAGCGGAAGTGCCATAAAAGCTTTGAATGAGCCCTATTCCATTGTACTATCAAAAAGTGTTTCGGATAAGCTTTTTGGAAAAGAAGATCCCGTAGGTAAATTGATCGAAATAGATAATGCTTACGGTAAGCATGATTTCAAAGTGACTGGTGCGGTGGATGAATCGATGGGCAAGACTCATGTAAAGGCCAATATATTTATAACAATGAATAGTGGGGGTATTGGAGATTATGTATTGCACAGCCAGGCTTGGGCAGGTAATAATTTTGCGAATGAATATATAAAATTAAATCCGGGTGCTGATGTTACAGCTCTTGAAAAAAAATTTCCGGCTTTTCTTAACAAATACGGAGCGCAGCAAATGAAGGAGATTGGTATGCAGAAGCAATTGCACCTGCAGCCTGTTGCTTCAATTCATACGACTACTGGTTATGAGAATGAAATGGATAAAACGGTAAGCCCATCGTTCCTGTATATACTTATATTAATTGCGGTATTGATACAGGTTATTGCCTGTATCAACTTTATGAATCTTTCTACGGCGCGTGCCTCAAAAAGGGCCAGGGAGGTTGGAGTGCGAAAAGTAGTGGGCGCACGAAAAATGGACCTGGTGAAACAATTTCTGGGAGAATCATTTTTATTATCCCTGGCGGGAGTTCTTATAGCATTGCCATTGTTATTAGTAGCATTGCCTTATCTCAATGAAATAACAGGTGCCAATATTCATTTATCTTTTTTTACAGATTACCGGCTTTGGTTGATGCTGATGGCTCTCGTGGTTATCACAGGACTTGTTGCAGGCAGCTATCCTGCCTTTTATCTTTCTGCTTTCCAGGCAATAAAAGTCATTAAAGGAAATTTCAGTACCCATGCTTCTGCTTCAGGAATAAGAAAGTTTCTGGTGGTATTCCAGTTTGTGCTTTCCGTCGTCCTTATTGCCGGAATTATCATCATCTATAACCAGTTACATTATATCAATAATAAAGACCTGGGATTTGAAAAAAGGCAGCGGTTGATATTCGGTTTTTATACAGAAGACTCAAAAAATAAAATGACTTCGCTTATCAATGACCTGCGCCAGATGGCCGACATAAAAACAGTAAGTAAGTCAAATAATTATCTCAGCCAGTTTGTTCCCCAGGATCATGGTGTTTACCTGGCCGGTGGAAGCGGAGCCACTGCTACCGATGCCCAAAACATTACTACCGATGAATATTTCGCGAAAGCAAATGGGATCAGGATAATTGGTGGAAGAGATTTCAGGTTATATGATTCGGGAAAAGTTTTAATTAATGAAACGCTCATGAAACGGTTGGGATTAAATACTGAAAATGCTCCGGGTACAAGATTGTATTCGCATTATAAACCTGACCCGGAAACTTATGTTGTGGTCGCAGGCGTTATGAAGGATTTCAATTATAATTCATTGCATGGAGATGTAAAGTCTTTCATGTTGATGTACAATCCCGCGCGGGACGATATCTGCAATGTTACCGTTGCTGCCAATAGTACAAATTACCAACAACTCCTGGGGAAAATAGAATCGATATGGCACAAAGATTTGCCGGGTACACCTTTCGAATATGCCTTCCTCGATGACGAGGTGCAAAAGCAGTATGAAACAGAGATCACCCTTGCCCGTATTATCAATTCTTTTACACTTATTGCAATCCTGATATCATGCCTGGGCTTATTTGGGCTTGCTGCATTCAGCGCCTAGCAACGGAACAAAGAAATTGGTATAAGAAAAGTTTTGGGAGCAAATGTTTCAGGTATTGTTAGGCTATTGTCAAAAGACTTTTTAAAACTGGTACTTATAGCTATTGTAATTGCAACTCCTATTTCATGGTTCGCCATGCACAAATGGCTTCAGAATTTCGCATACAAAGTAGATATAAGCTGGTGGATGTTTGCCCTTGCCGGATCGGTGGCAATATTTATCGCCTTATTCACAGTAAGCTTCCAGGCAATAAAAGCTGCAGTTGCCAACCCTGTGAAAAGTTTGAGAAGTGAGTAGGCCGGCACTGGTAAATAATTATTTGTCACCTTAAAGCACCAGCCAAAAAAAGCATTCATGTTTAGCAATTATTTGAAAACTGCGCTACGCAATTTCTGGAAAAATAAAACGTACAGTTTTATCAATATCATCGGGTTGGCTGTAGGTACCTTGAGTTGTTTGTATATATTGTTGTATGTGGAAGGTCAGTACAGTTATGACAAGCACCATAAGAATGCTGCAGATATTTACCGCATCACTTCTTCGGTAAAAATTGCCGGAAACAGTGCAAACGGTTCTGCAACATCTCCCCCTGTTGCCCCTGCTATGAAGAATGATTTTCCTGAGGTGCAACAATATACCCGTGTAGTTAATTCTGGTATGATGGGCGTAAAACAACACTTGCTTCGATATAAAGAGAAATCTTTTTATGAGAAAGACGCCGACTTTGTTGATGCTACTTTTTTTGATGTATTTACGTACCATTTTACCAATGGAAGTTCGGTAAATGCGTTGGTTGCGCCATACACCGTCGTGTTGATGAAGCCAACTGCTGATAAGCTTTTTGGACCCGAAAACCCGGTTGGTAAGGTAATAGAAATTAACAATGCGTATGGGAACCATGATTTTAAAGTGACGGCCGTTGTGGATGAAAGGCTTGGGAAATCGCATATTCATGCCAATTTGTTTATTGCGATGAATAGCGGGGGTATTGGAGAATATGTCCGGCAAAATAATACATGGGCAGGGAATAATTTTGTTGCTTCCTATATAAAAATAAATCACAATGTCCTTGCCACGACCCTTGAAAAAAAGCTCCCGGCATTTTTGAATAAATATGGACAGGCGGAATTAAAGGCAGCCGGTATGGAAAAACAGTTGCACCTGCAACCCGTAGCATCAATCCATACCACGATAGGTTATGAAGAGGAAATGGACAAGACTGTGAACCCATCATTCCTATATATTTTAATATTGATTGCCGTACTTATACAGGTTATTGCGTGTATTAATTTTATGAATCTTTCCACTGCACGGGCTGCAAAGAGAGCGAAAGAAGTAGGCGTAAGAAAAGTGATTGGCGCCCGCAGAACCGACCTTGTAAAGCAATTTCTCGCTGAATCATTTGTATTATCATTCATAGGCGTCTTGATAGCATTGCCGTTATTATTAATTGCATTGCCATATTTTAACCAAATTACACATATAGATATAAACTTATCGTTCCCTGGCGATTACAGAATTTGGTTGATGATGTCGGCACTTATAATAACCACTGGTTTTGTTGCCGGCAGCTATCCAGCCTTTTATCTTTCTGCTTTTCAAACAATAAAAGTTATTAAGGGGAATTTTACCAGCCATGTTTCAGCAGCGGGCATTCGCCGGTCATTAGTAGTGTTTCAGTTTGTATTATCTATTGTTCTTATCGCTGGAGTCGTAATTATTTACAGCCAGTTAGATTACATTAACCATAAAGACCTTGGATTTAAAAAAGATCAGCGGATGATCTTTAGTTTTCATACCGGCGATACCCAAAGTAAGATCCCGGCATTCATGGCCGCCGTGCAACAATTGGCTGATGTAAAGACTGTAAGTAAGGCGAATAACTATCTCAGCCAGGTTGTGATGTATGAATTTGGTGTTTTTAAGGCAGGGGGAAATATGGCTGTTTCAACGAATGTGCAAAATATGACAACAGATGAGAATTTTGTAAAAGCCAATGGTATAGAACTGACAGGTGGCAGAGATTTCAGGTTGCAGGATTCAGGTAAGGTGCTGATCAACGAAACACTCGCAAAACGTATGGGATTAAGTTCCACAACTGCGCCAGGAACAAGGTTATATTCACAGTATCTCACAGGACCGGGAAACTTTGTTGAGATAGCCGGGGTTATGAAAGATTTCAATTATAACTCATTGCACCAGGGAGTAAAGCCTTTTATGCTCATGTACAATCCTAATGAGGGGGATCTCAACAATGTAACCGTCGCGGTCGACAGTAAAAATTACAAGAGCCTCCTGGCAAAAATAAAAACGATATGGCAAAAGGATTTTCCCGTAACGCCTTTTGAATATGCGTTTCTTGATGAAGAAGTACAGAAACAATATGAAGCTGAAATCACTTTTGCAAGTATTATCAACTCATTCACATTAATAGCAATTTTCATTTCATGTTTGGGATTATTTGGACTAGCAGCGTTCAGTGCAGGACAAAGAAATAAAGAGATTGGTATCCGGAAAGTTTTAGGGGCAAATGTATCGGGCATAGTAGGGCTGTTGTCAAAGGACTTTTTAAGGTTGGTTATTATCGCCTTTATTATAGCAACACCCATAGCATGGTGGTCCATGAACAAGTGGTTGCAGAATTTTGCGTATAAGGTAACATTAACCTGGTGGATGTTTGCAATAGCTGGCCTGGCAACAATGCTTATTGCTATACTTACTGTTGGTTACCAGGCAATAAAGGCAGCAATAGCAAACCCGGTAAAAAGCTTAAGGAGTGAGTAGTCAATTTTGAATGTGAATGATACGCCGAAAGTGGCCGGGTAATAACACTACCAGGCTAACTTAATAGAACTTTTGTATGAAAAAAAATATTTTCAAAGTGGCTTTTGCAACCTGCTGCGCAACAAGGCTTTTCTGCCATTAATATATGCCGGCTAGCCATTGGCATGGCGGGTGCTATAATACTTCTGTTGTGGATGTACAATGAAATAAATTATGGTGATAAGCACACTATATTTTAAAATTAAGATGTATGATCAAAAATTATCTGAAAATCGCTTTCAGGAACCTGTGGAACAATAAAGGTTTTTCTGCTATTAATATAGCAGGGCTGGCGGTCGGGCTTGCAACGTGCCTGTTAATGTTATTTTATGTCACCGATGAATTGGGGTATGATAAATTCAATGAAAAAGCCGATAGGATCTTCCGGGTCGATGGCGACATCAAATTCGGAGGAAATCATTTTGTATTAGCTGTCGCTCCCGATCCACTTGGACCTGTATTGAAAAAAGATTTTCCACAGGTTGAACAATATACCCGGCTTCGTGGCTATGGCGGCCTTCTTGTGAAAAAAGGTTCGCAGAATATCTCTGAAGACGGTGTTATATATGCCGACTCAACTTTATTTGATGTGTTTACGCTGCCAATGCTGCAAGGAGATCCAACAACAGCGCTGTCAGAACCAAAAAGTGTGGTAATAACCGAAAAGGTGGCAAAAAAATATTTTAATTCGACTGATGTAGTGGGGAGGAATTTGATCATTAACGATACAGGTAATCTTAAAATAACCGGTGTAATAAAGGATATTCCAGCCCAATCGCATTTTCATTTTGATTTTTTTGTATCGCTTTCTACTAATGATGAAAGCAGGAAAAACAACTGGGTAAGTAATAATTTCAATACTTATGTCGTACTGCGAAAAGGGGCTGATCCAAAAAAACTGGAATCCCAGTTTGGCGCAATGGTTCTCAAATATGTTGGCCCGCAGGTAAAGCAACTCATGAATATCGATATGGATGATTTTACGAAGAGCGGCAATTTCGATACTTACAATTTAATGCCATTGACAAGCATCCATTTACATTCTAATAAAACCGCGGAGCTTGGCACTAACAGCAATGTTGAATTTGTTTATATCTTTTCTTTTATAGCCTTCCTTATTTTATTGATCGCATGCGTCAACTTTATGAATTTATCTACAGCGCGTTCTTCCAACCGGGCGAAAGAAGTTGGCGTTCGAAAAGTATTGGGCTCCCTGCGTAAAAGTCTTATCGCACAATTTCTTACCGAGTCAATACTTGTGAGTTTACTTGCCCTGGTGATCGCAATCGGTATTACTTTCATATTGTTACCTTATTTTAATCAATTGTCAGGAAAGGAAATCGGCGTGGGCATATTTTCAAAAGCATGGTTGTTCCCATCGCTTATCGCGTTGATGCTGGTTGTTGGAGTGATCGCAGGAAGTTACCCTGCTTTTTTTCTTTCGGGGTTCAGGCCCGTTGAGGTATTAAAGGGCAAACTGGCGAAAGGCTTTAAAAGTAGCTTGCTTCGGAGTGGTTTGGTAATTTTCCAATTCTTTATTTCCATAGCATTAATTATGGGAACTATCGTCATTTATAACCAGTTGCAATTTATAAGGAGCAAAGATTTGGGCTACGATCGCAGCCATGTGGTGGTGGTTAAAAATACATATCCGCTTGGTAATAAAGCAAAAGTTTTCAGAGATGGGCTGCTTAATATTTCAGGTGTGCAGAAAGCAACAATGACTGGCTTCCTGCCGACTTCCGACTGGAGAAGCGACAGCCCGCTATTCCCCGACGCAACGCTGGATCAAAAGAAAGCAGTATCCGCACAAATATGGGCGGTTGATGAAAACTATATTCCCACACTGGATATGCACATGCTGAAAGGAAGAAATTTTTCAAAGGAATTTCCAACTGATTCTACCGGAATAATTCTTAATGAGGCTGCTGCAAAATTATTAGGCTTTGATGACCCGCTTAATAAAACTCTTTATTATACGAATGACATTCAGAATAGTAAGAGCCTTACCGCATATCATATCCTGGGAGTTGTAAAAAATTTTAATTTCAGTACACTGCGCGAAGAAGTGATCCCCCTGGCATTGGTTTTACGCGAACAAAATGGCAGTATTTCTTTTCGTATAAACACTTCTAATTTACCAGGCTTGCTTGCGCAGGTGGAAAGCAAATGGAAGACAATGGCGTCCTCCCAGCCATTCAATTATTCTTTCATGGATGAAGATTTCAATAACATTTACAAGTCCGAACAACAAACAGGTAAAATATTTATCTCGTTTGCCGGGCTGGCAATTTTTATTGCATGTCTCGGCTTATTTGGACTTGTTACATATGCCGCAGAACAACGTACCAAAGAAATCGGGATACGCAAAGTCCTGGGAGCTTCAGTGAGCACAATTGTAAGCATGTTATCTAAAGACTTTTTAAAGCTCATCATTATTGCGGCGTTCATAGCATTCCCTGTTTCCTGGTGGGCGATGAATAGCTGGTTGCAGCATTTTGCTTATAGAATTTCTATCGCATGGTGGGTGTTTGCGGTGGCGGGAAGTACTGCATTGGTTATTGCCTTATTCACAATAGGTGTACAGGCTGTCAAAGCCGCAATAGCGAACCCGGTAAAATCGCTAAGAACAGAGTAAGGTAGTTCGGTGCAGGCATTCCTCTTCAATGGAATGAAGATAAAATCAGATTCATTAAATATTATCCTAATGATCAAAAATTATTTCAAAACAACTCTCAGAAACCTGGTGCGAAACAAAGTTTATACTGCTATAAATATTGTTGGGCTGAGTCTCGGCCTTGCTTGTGCCATGTTAATCATTTTGTATGTGAAGGATGAAGTGAGCTATGATGGTTTTCATAAAAATATCAACAATATTTACCGCGTAGACAGGAACATAACCAGGCAGGATGGCAGAGTTGATAAAAGTGGCTATACCGGCTATTTCCAGGGACCACGTTTTACAACTGCAATACCTGAAGTACAAACTTTTGTGAGATTACAACCAACTCTTGTAGACATTAAGGTGGGAACTGATATTCAATCACAGCCCATTTACCTTGTTGATTCCAATTTTTTTATTGCATTTTCATTTCCCTTGTTACAGGGTAATCCTAAAACAGTTTTGCTGCAACCAAATTCGGTAGTGATCTCGGAGGAAATGGCTAAAAAGCAATTTGGTACTGCGGATGCTTTGGGTAGAATAATGTTGCTTAAAGAAAGTGATCGTTTTGTGCCCTACCTCGTAACAGGTGTTGCCAGGAATTGTCCACGGAATTCTTCCATTAAATTCCAGGTTGTATTGCCGTTAAAAGTTTCTGCAGACGACGAAAGCCGTAACGAAAACTGGTTTAATTCTTTTCTGAGCACGTTTGTAGTGCTTACTCCTAATGCAGGTGTCAAGGCTACTGAAGCGAAAATGCAACAGGTATTTCAAGCCGATGCAAGTGAGTCAATAAAAATGATCAGGGAAAAATACGGACTTAAAAATCTTGGGCTCTCCTTCTTTTTGCAGTCATTTTCTTCAATCCATCTCAGCAGGGATGTGCCCGCTGAGGACCAGGGATTTTCAGACGTAAGCAATCCGGTATTTTCTTACCTACTTTCCGGGATAGCTGTGTTTATCCTGCTGATCGCCTGTATTAACTTCATAAACCTTACGGTTGCGCGCTCACTGAAAAGGGCGAGGGAGATAGGCATTCGTAAAGTGATCGGTGGAAACAGGAAACAGCTTATGCTGCAATTCCTCGGGGAATCGTTTATGTTGTGCTTCATTGCATTTGTGGTGGCTGTTCTAGTTGTACAATTTGTATTACCGGTATTTAACACCCTTTCCAATAAAGCGCTTGCACTTTCCTATTTGTTCGATGCGAAGCTTATAGCAGGTTATATAGCTCTTTTTATAACTACCAGTTTATTGGCGGGGTTTTACCCTGCGTTGGTATTGTCAAATTACAACCCTGTTCAAACATTATACAGCCGCTTCACGTTGGCAGGGAATAATTATCTGCAGAAATCACTCGTAGTATTACAGTTTGCGCTTGCGTCATTTTTAATTATTGCAACACTTACTATTTTTTCGCAATTCAAATATCTTACCACTCAAAAGTTGGGTTATGATAATAGTAATCTTCTAACGGTGCAAAAATGGAGCATGCCTCACGCCGAGGCTCAACTGTTCAGGGAGGAGTTGCTCAAAAGCCCGTATATCGCAGGCGTTGGCCTTAAAAACAATGGTTCTTCAGGTACAACTGTAAAAGTAAACAATGCAACGCAGGTTAACATTACCTATGAAACAGTTGATGCGTCCTTTATTCCCCTCCTTAAAATCCCGGTTGTCGCGGGGAGAAACTTTTCTGCTGGTTTTCCTTCAGATTCCGCTCATTCCGTTTTAGTAAATGAAGCATTTGTAAGGGAGGCTGGCTGGAAAGATCCCATAGGCCAGGAGGTGGATTTTTTTGATGGTAATGAAAAATATTCTGTAGTGGGTGTAGTTAAAGATTATCATTTCAAAGCGGTAACTGAAAAGATCGAACCACAATTATTTACGATGAGGCCGGCTAATGAATATGGAATGGCCTATATAAAAATAAAGCCAGGCAACGCAACGGCAAGCTTACGGTATATTGAAAAAGTTTTCAAAAAATTATTTCCCCTTACTTCTTATTCTTATTCCTTCAGCGAACAGGAGAATTTGAAAAATTATGAGTCGGAAGCAAAATGGAAACAGATCATATTTTTTGCGGCAATTCTTACGATTTTCATTTCATGCATTGGATTGTTTGGTTTGTCAGTTTTAGCTGCCGAAAAAAGGACGAAAGAAATCGGCATTCGTAAAGTCCTGGGAGCCTCTGTTGGATCCGTGGCAACTATTATGTCAAAAGATTTTCTCAAGCTCGTTGTGATCGCCCTTCTTGTAGCAATGCCACTTGCATGGCTGGCAGCAGTTAAATGGCTACAGAACTATCCTTATCGCATATCACTGAACTGGGGGATGTTTGCGCTAACGGGTATATTGGTAATTTTTATTGCCTTGACGACTGTAAGTTTCCAGGCGATCAAGGCAGCTATTTCTAATCCTGTGAAAAGTTTACGAAGTGAATAACCGGCAGGCGGGTTAAGTCAATTTAGAGTAGCCTTCCGGCAAATCACGGTGAAATTCTGTATTCCAAAAATTAAACAATGATAAAAAATTATTTAAAAACTGCCTGGCGTAATATCCTGCGAAATAAGGGATATACCGCCTTGAATATTTCAGGGCTCGCGATGGGCATGGCTGTTGCATTATTAATTGGATTGTGGGTATTTAATCAATATTCATACGACAAATTTTTGCCTGATTATCAAAGACTTTACCAGGTAAAGCGGAACTTTAATAGCAATGGCGAAATACTTACCATTTCCTCGACTTCTTTAAAACTAGCGGATGCGTTGCGTAAAGAAATCCCGGAGATAGAATATGTTGCTGAAAGTGACTGGATGGGGCCACACGGTTTGATGACAGGTGGTAAAAAATTCTACTTAAATGGCGCGCAAATAAATAGTGATTTTTTGAAAATGTTTCAATACCCGCTGCTCGGGGGGAATGTTGATAATGTAATGCGTGATCCTTATTCGATAGTGTTGACACAATCCACTGCAAAAGCACTATTCGGAAATGAAAATCCGATAGGTAAAACGGTCAGGTTCGATAATAAGAACGATCTCAAAGTAACGGGTATCTTAAAAGATATACCTGCTAATTCAACATTACAATTCAACTACCTCGTTCCATTCAGCTTTTTCGAGCAAAATACACCCTGGGTTAAAGAAGCACGGGTTGGCCGATTCGGGTATAATTCATTCCAAATATTTGCAAAGATTAAGAAAGGGGTTTCTTACACACAGGTGTCTTCTAAAATAAAAAGCATTGAGAAAACCGAGAAAGATAATACCAATGCCATGCTTTCCGATGTGATTATGCAGCCTGTTAAAGAGTGGCATTTATATGCCGATTATAAAAATGGAAAAGCTGCCAATGGCTTTATTGAATACGTAAATATGTTCGGCATTATCGGGGTCTTGGTTTTGTTAATTGCATGCATCAACTTTATTAATCTTACTACTGCCCGTTCTGAGCAACGAGCACGGGAAGTAGGCGTAAGAAAAGCAATTGGTTCAAGGAAGAAAGACCTGGTGTTCCAGTTCCTTACCGAATCTTTCCTACTCACTTTTATTGCATTTCTATTTTCAATGCTATTTGTTCAATTGGCCCTGCCTGCCTTTAATTCACTTACCGGCAACCAGGTAAGCATACCTTTCAAAAGCCTTTTATTTTGGTTAATAGTTCTAAGTTGTGTTGTGCTCACAGCGCTTGTAGCGGGCAGCAGGCCGGCTTTCTATCTTTCTTCATTTAACCCTGTAAAAGTTTTGAAAGGAACCATGCAAGCTGGTGGAAAGCCTTCATTGCCACGCAAAATTTTAGTAGTACTCCAGTTTAGTTGCTCTGTTGTTTTGATCACCAGTACTATAATTATTTACCGGCAAATTCAATTTGCCAGGGAAAGACCTGCGGGGTACGATCTTAACAGGCTGATGATTACTGATATGACCAATGATCTGGACCGCAATTATACTGCGCTTAAAAATGAGTTGATTCAAAAAGGTGTTGTGGAAAGTGTAAGTACTGCATCAAGCCCTGCAACGGGTATTCACTGGCATTCCGATGTCGATGCCTGGCCGGGTAAAAATGCAGGTGAAACTATTGAGATGGGAACAATAATAGTCGCAGTAGATTATTTTAAAACTCTTGGCATAAGGTTTAGCGAGGGCCGGGATTTTATAAATAGCACAGACTCGACAAGCGTGATATTTAATGAAGCCGCGATTAAGCAAATGCGCATTAAAAACCCTTTAAGCCAGGTTATCACCTGGAATGAAAAAAAATATCATATTGCCGGGGTTGCCAGGGATGCTTTAATGGAGTCGCCTTTTGCCGCGGCAGAGCCAACAATGTTCATTTGCGAAAAAGGAAACCAGGGTAATCTTATGTACCGGTTATCTCCTCAAATTAAAACACAGGATGCTATTGCCCGGTTAACGGCAATATTTAATAAATACAATCCGGCATACCCTTACAATTACCAATTTGCGGATGCTGAATATGCGGGAAAATTTAAACTTGAATTGCTTGTTGGCAAGCTTGCCGGGATCTTTGCAGGTTTGGCTATTTTTATTTCGTGTCTTGGCTTGTTTGGCTTAGCCGCATATGTAGCAGAACGGCGTACAAAGGAAATAGGAATAAGAAAGGTCCTTGGCGCCACTTTATCCCAGGTTTGGCTTTTGCTATCAAAAGAGTTTATTGTACTGGTTTTGATAAGTTGTCTCATTGCTACCCCGGTTTCCTTATATTTTTTACAAGACTGGCTACAAAAGTATTCTTATCGGATCGATATCGGAGCGGGCGTTTTTATAGTGGCCTCTGCCATGGCATTGGTGATAACCCTGCTAACGGTAAGTTTCCAGGCAATAAAAGCAGGAATAGCTAATCCCGTGAAGAGTTTAAGGAATGAATAAACACGGGTTATCCAATAATGTTATAACGACCATTCAAATTATTTAGTAAATACCGGTTATGTTTAAAAATTTTTTCCAAACCGCATGGCGGAACCTTCTTCAAAATAAAGTTTTCACCATCTTAAATATTTCCGGTTTATCGATAGGTATTGTTGTATGTCTTATTATAGGCATATGGCTTACACGCGAAATGAGCTTTGATGACTTTCATCCAAACAGCAGGCAAATATTCCGGTTATCCAATACATTCAAAAGCGAAAGTGAATCATTTTCACAGGCACCGTCAGGTCCGGCATTTGGGGCACAATTGCCTGGTCAATTGCCCATTATACAGTCCGCTTGCCGCATTTTTCGGGAGGCCTATAAATTTAAATATGATGATAAACAATTCTTCGAAAACAATGTGATAGCTGTCGATAGTAATTTTTTCAAATTTTTTGGTTTCAGGTTGCTTAGTGGCCAACCGCAGCACGTATTGGGTACCTCATCTCAAATTGTGCTTTCAGAAAAAATGGCTATAAAATATTTTGGCAAAGAAAGCCCCGTCGGTAAAACAATACTGCTTGATAATGAATACCCCTTTACGGTTTCCGGGGTCGTTGAAAATGCGCCGTTAAACTCTCATATTCAATACGATTGTATCCTACCCGTATCTTTTCTACGGCAAAATATAATAAAAAGGTACCATTCTGATATCAATTCAATTTGGACTGGCGGGTGGCCGTATACATATGTAGCGTTGGCTAACCCAAAGAATTGGAGGGAAGCAGAAAGACAGGTTAACCAGGTAGCGGCAAAATTTTCTGCAAAGGACTGGGAAGAAAATAAAATGTCTTACAAGTATTTCCTTCAGCCTTTGCGGGACATCCATCTAAAATCGCAATTACGGTACGATGCAAATAACAATGGGAGCCTTGCCAGGGTCAGAATATTTTCAATTTTGGGTATTATCGTTTTATTGCTTGCCTGTATAAATTATACAAATCTTACCACCGCAGGCGCAATCAAGAGAGCGAAAGAGACTTCAGTTAGGAAAGTCGTGGGCGCAAAGAGGTTACAACTTTTCCTGCAATTTTTTTTAGAAACTTTAATGCTGTGTACCATCGCAGTAATTATTGCCATTTTTCTTCTAAACATAATTTTGCCGGCATTCTCTACATGGATAGGTTCGGCCTATGATTTCTATTTTACTGTAAAAAATATTTTTATTGCTTTAGGCTTTGTTATCCTTGTCTCCCTCATTGCGGGTATCTATCCCGCTGTACTCTTGTCTTCATTTAATCCTGCTACTGCTCTTAAAGGAAGCTTTACGCAAAGTAAAAGCGGTAATGTTTTAAGAAAATCTTTAGTGATTTTTCAATTCACCATCACTATTGCTTTGGTCGCGGCGATTTTCATCATTAACCGTCAAATGAATTTTATAAAGAACAGGTCCCTGGGCTTTAACAGTAATGCCGTTCTCGAAATACAATTCCAGGGTGACGCATCAGTAAAAAAGCAATATGCATCGCTTAGAAATGAATTGCTTTCCAGTCCATATATCCTCAATGTAAGCGAACACGGTGAAAATGTTGTGGGTGGTTTAGGCAATGGATGGACGACGACCGAGAATTTAAAAGGAGCGGAAATTTCAACCAGCCTTTATAGCATGAATGTGGACACCTCTTATTTTAATACCTACAACATGCAGCTCGCAGCGGGTCGTTTTTTTTCAAATAAAATCCCCACCGATACTGCCGGGGCGGCGCTGGTGAATGAGGCGGCAGTGAGAACCTTTGGATGGCAGACACCCGCAAACGCAATTGGGAAAAGATTTGGGAAAGGGAAAAATACCCAATATGTGATTGGCGTTGTTAAAGATTTTAATTTTGAAAATTTGCACAAGCCTGTCGAAGCTTTAAAAATTAACTACTCAAATTACGGCGGCAGCATTTCTTTAAAGATTGATGCAAAAAATATCGGGCCTGCGCTTGATCATCTCAAAAAAGTATGGAAGGGGGCGATACCTGGTGTGCCATTGCAATATGCCTTCATAGATGAAAGCATTGAAAAACAGTATGGCAATGAGCAAAAAATGCAGGGTGTATTTTATGCCCTTGCGGGTCTGTCGCTTCTCATAGCTTGCCTCGGTTTATTTGGATTATCCATATTTATTGTTGAAAGAAAAATTAAAGAAATCGGTATCAGGAAGGTATTGGGTTCAAGTGTTAGTGGCATCGTAGTATTGCTTTCGAAAGATTTCGCAAAACTTGTTTTAATCTCTATTGTAATAGCCACACCTATTGCCTGGTATTTTATGAACAACTGGCTGCAGGATTTTGCATATCGGATTTCTATTGGCTGGTGGGTTTTCGTTGTCGCAGGAATTATTGCATTAGTAATAGCCATTGCTACTGTGAGTTTCCAGGCAATAAAAGCAGCAATTGCTAACCCCGTAAAGAGCTTGCGCACGGAGTAGTGAATATTAAGTTGCCGGCTGGAGCGGCATTAAATTAGAAAGGCACAATGGACTGTAATAAATAATAAAACATTGGAATGGTAAAATACATAATGCATGCCGCAGAAAGCCCCGATAGCTATCGCAATGCAGATCACCTTATTAAATTAGGATTATGCTAGGAAATTATTTCAGGATGGCCTGGCGTAATATTACAAAGCATAAACTGTTTACCATTATTAATGTGGTAGGCCTTGCTGTTGGCATATGCTCCTGTATTGTCATCTATATTATTACCAGCTATGAATTCAGCTTTGATAAATTTCATCCTGACAAGGAGCGCATTTATCGTATAACAGGCGAGAACCTAAGAAACAATGGGGAGAAAGAATTTTTAAATTCTATTATTCCAGACGTGGCAGGAATTCAAAATGACATCCCCGGATTTGAAGCAAAAGCAGGCATATTTTATTATGGTGCAAAAATAGACATTCCCCGCACTGGCAGTAAGCCGGCAGAATTCTTCAGTAACAGCGACGTCATCATCACATGGCCTGGGTACTTTGACATCTTTAAATATGACTGGCTGGCGGGTAATCCCAAAACAGCGTTAAACGAACCGTATAAAGTTGTGCTTTCTGAAAGTAAGGCCCATAAATATTTCGGTAACGAGCCATTCAATAAAATAGTCGGCAAAACAATTATTTATAATGATTCATTGCAGGTAGCCGTTTCCGGTATAATAAAAGACTGGACGGAACATACCGATTTCCCGGTAACGGATATTATTTCCATTGGTACCGCATCGAATGGTTTCTTAAAGCGCGACATCCCGGTTTTGGATTGGAGTAGCCTGCAACCACATCGTTCCATGGTTTTTGTAAAACTTAACAGGGGTATTACTGCTGCGCAAATGAACCTGCAACTGGCGCAATATATCAAGTCACGGGTAAAGACCAGTGGGTTTGGAACTTTGCTAAGCCTTAAACTGCAGCCACTCGACGACATTCATTTTACCAATGATTATTACCAGGGCGACGATGGGGATTTTCAGAAAAGGACATTTGCCCACATTATACGTTTTAATGGGTATTGCACTATTTATTTTAACTATTGCCGCAGTTAACTTTATCAACTTATCGACAGCTCAATCAACACAACGCTCAAAAGAGGTGGGCGTTTGTAAAGTACTGGGAAGTGGCAGAAGAAACCTTGTCTTCCAATTCCTTACAGAAAGCTTCGTACTCACGTCTATCGCGATAATTATTGCAGTATTATTAGTAAACCCGGTTATCTATGTATTCAGTTCTTTTATTCCACAGGGAATAAAATTCCATCCTTTCAACACCTCAATGCTTTTGTTCTTATGTGGGCTGCTACTATCAACATCCTTATTGGCAGGATTTTACCCGGCAAAAGTTTTGTCTTCCTTTGTGCCGGTATTAAGTTTAAAAGGAGTGACCATTACTGGCACCGGTGGCAGGCGGCTTCGCAAAGCTTTGATAGTTTTGCAGTTTACCATATCCCTGATTTTTATTATCGGAACACTTGTCATCAGTCACCAGATCCAGTTCATGCGAACCAAGGACAAGGGTTTTAAAACAGACGCTATTCTTACCATCAATAACTGGCATGACCAGACTGGTAAAATGCAATTACTTGCAGACAAAATAAGACGCATGGGTGGTGTGCAAAATGTTATTGCACAATCGCTCCCACCTATGGGTTTCGCCGATATGGGCGGTATATTTACGTATAAAGGGAAAAATGAAACAACACTCGAAGTGTCGATCAAAAATGGCAATGAAAGCTTCATTCCTTTTTATCAAATGAACCTCATAGCCGGACGTAATATCCATCATAGTGACAGCCTGGATGAATTGGTCATCAATGAGGCATTTTCCAGAAAAATGAGATTTACAAAACCTATAGAAGCGCTTGGAAAGATACTTTATGAAAATGAAAAACCTCATCCAATTGTAGGTGTGGTTGCCGATTTTCACCAGGGTTCTTTACACGATCCAATTAAGCCGGTAGTAATACAGCATCAGCCTGAATGGGAATCAAGTCTGGCCGTGAGCCTTGCTACAAAAGGCAAACGAGTAAATGAATCAAAGAATATTGTTGCACAAATAGAAAAAGAATGGAAGCAATTATATCCCGGTACCGGCTTTAGTTATAGTTTTCTTGATGAATCGATAAGGTGGCTTTTTCAAAAAGATGAGCAAACAGCCTGGTTGATGAATGCCGGTATGATCGTCACAATTTTTATTTCCTGCATGGGGACTTTTTGGGCTGGCTATGTTCACGGCACAAAGACGCACTAAAGAAATTGGCATACGGAAAGTATTGGGCGCATCTGTAATGAATATAACGGTAATGCTTAGCCGGGATTTTATTGTACAGGTGTTAATAGCAATTTTAATTGCGTCTCCTCTTGCCTGGTATTTTATGAATCAATGGCTGCGGGATTTTGCTTACCGCATTCATATAAGCTGGTGGATCTTCGCCCTTGCTGGAATTATTGCCCTGTTCATCGCCTTAATTACAGTAAGTTTTCAAGCTATAAAAGCGGCAACAACAAATCCTGTTAAATCTTTGCGGACTGATAATTGATGAGATTTGCAAATAATAATAACTGCTACCGGTGCAGGAACACCCAACCCTATAATAATAGTAATGCGGCTGGATACTGTGGTACTTGGTAATCCAGATACGACTCCCGTTGTATCGAAATCGTACACTTATGTATCAAAAACGAACTATTTCGTATATTATTCGTAACTATTGCATTGTAAATCACTTGTATTATAATCCGGCATGCGATTGGGGTATTTTTGCAATTATCCGGCATAATAGAATAGGCAGTGATCGGGTTATCCCATTTTTCGAAATATCAAATCAATAAACAGGCAAGCATGTTGAAGAATTATTTCAAAACCGCGTTTAGGAATTTCTGGCATAACAAAATTTTTTCGTCGATTAATGTTCTGGGGTTATCCTTTGGCATCAGCGCTGCGCTCGTTATTTTTTTGATTGTTAGTTACGAATTTAGCTTTGACAAATTTGAAAAAAATGCTGACCGGATCTACCGGGTAGTGCTTGATGCAAAGTTTAACGGAACGGAGGCCCACTCAGCTGCGGTGCCTGCACCGTTAAGTACCGCTATGCAAAATGAAATGACGGGCATCGATCAAACCATTCCGGTGATGCAATTCCAGGGTGATGCTACAGTTGCAGTAGCGGTAGTTGGCAATTCCGGCAAACCGGTTATTTATAAAAGGCAGTCTGGTGTCGTTTTTACAAACCCGCAATATTTTCAATTGTTGTCATTTCAATGGCTCGCTGGTTCACCCCAAACTTCTTTAAAGGATCCATTTAGCCTTGTACTTACCGAAAGCAGGGCTAAGTTATATTTTCCCGGTAAATTGCCGGAAGACATAATCGGCAAACAGGCGAACTATAATGATATAACACTAACGGTTTCAGGCATTGTTAAAGACCTGGATGAACATACTGCCTTTACTGCGCAGGAATTTATTTCATTTTCAACTATTTCAAAAACAAATCTGCAAGACCACTTTATGATGAACGTGTGGAATGACTGGATGGCGTACTCCCAGCTATACGTGAAAATATCAAATGGGAACACACCGGAAAAAACCGGGGCAAAGTTAAGAGTGCTTTTGAAGAAGTATAATAAAGATGCTGAAAAAGATATAAATAATACGATGGCCTTTCACTTACAACCATTGAGTGATTTGCATTTTAATAATAAATACCAGGGTGTGGGATCCAGAATCGCGCATAAGCCGACACTTTATGGGTTACTTGCTATTGCTGCCTTCCTGTTGCTATTGGGCTGTATCAATTTTATCAATCTTACCACTGCCCACGGATCGCATCGTGCAAAAGAAATAGGAATAAGAAAAACGATGGGTAGTTCAAAAAAGGATTTAATATTCCAGTTCTTAAGCGAAACCTTTTTCATAACGCTCATAGCAACGATCCTGTCTGTGATAGTAACGCCACTGCTCCTCGAAATGTTTAAAAACTTTATTCCGCCGGGTTTGCATTTCGATCTTTGGAATCAGCCATATCTTTTATTGTTTTTACTGCTGCTAACAGTAATTGTAAGTTTTCTTTCCGGTTTATATCCTGCATTGATCTTATCGGGGTATAAACCGGTTTTGGTATTAAAAAGCCAGGCTTTCGCAGGGACAAGTCAAACGAGAAATGCATGGGTAAGAAAATCACTTACAGTTTTTCAATTTGTAATAGCCCAGTTTTTTGTAATTGCTACCATAATGGTAAGTAAACAGATTGATTATTCACTCAATTCTGATATGGGCTTTAATAAAGAGGCAGTCATAAATTTTGAATTGCCATATGATACCGTTTCAGTTCATGGGCAGCAACTTTTGAGCTCAATAAAATCCCTTCAGGGCGTATCTATTGCCAGCGTAGGTTTTTTTGCTCCGGCAGACCAGGGATCTGCTTTTACCAACCTCGTATATAAAAATGGAAAGGAAGATAAAACACCTAATACGCAAATACGCTGGGGTGATCCAGACTTTATTACCGTTTACCAAATACAATTATTAGCAGGAAGAAATGTATTACCCAGTGACACTATCAAAGAATTTCTTGTCAATGAAAGTTTCGCACATGCCATAGGGTTTCAGCATGCATCAGATGCACTCAATAAGTTCTTGCAATGGAATGGTAAGAATATTCCCATTGTCGGAGTAATGAAAGATTTTCACGACCAGTCAATGCATGCATTGATCAGCCCGATTGTATTCGGAGGATCTAATGGGTCAACCTTTCATATAAAACTCAAACCAAACAATACGGAAGGAACGCAATGGAAAAATACAATCGCGGAAATACAGAAATCATTCAAACAAATCTATCCGGGAGAAGAATTTAATTATAAATTTTTAGATGATACCATCGCAAAGTTTTACGAAAGTGAACTACATACCGCGAGCCTGCTTAGTTGGGCAACTGGCCTGGCTGTATTAATTAGCTGCCTGGGCTTGCTTGGATTGGTAATCTACACAACCAACATCCGTACAAAAGAAATAGGCATTAGAAAAATTTTAGGTGCATCTGTGACAAATATCATTTCAATTTTATCAACAGAATTTGTGCAACTTGTAATGATAGCTTTTGTGATAGCGGCACCTATGGCCTGGTGGGCCTCGTATAAATGGTTGCAGGATTATGCATACAGAACAACAATAAGCTGGTGGGTTTTCGCTGTGAGCGGCATCGGAATGTTGATAATTGCGCTTATAATATTAAGCATCCAAACTATCAGGGCTGCCATTGCAAACCCGGTGAAAAGCCTGAGGACGGAATAGTAAGTTGCAGTGTTCAACTTTCGATATTGGGTTGACGTATTCGATTGAAGTATTAAGTATTGATTAATCATGAATACCATTAATGCTAAGCAAATCAAATCACTTACTGGTAGCGAGCCGGGAATGATCTTTAATCCAGCCACCCTCTAATCCCTTAAGGTAATTTCATTGTATATTTAAAAAATTATGCTGAAGGATTATTTAAAAATACAGCCACAATTGAATAAAAGTTTGAGATAGAGTAAACTAATATCAAATGATAATATAAAAGTCTTTAGTTGAAATATTAAAATGCATACATTTTTGAAAATATCTTTCCGTCGCCTGTGGAAAGACAGGCTCTATGCCACCATCAATGTTGTCGGGCTGGCCAGTGGTATTACCTGCATGTTGCTTGCAGTATTGTATTGGAAAGACGAGCGCAGCTTTGACAACTTTCATAAAAATAATCCCAACCTGTATCGTATCACTACTACCATGGTGGAAAGCAAAGGAGACAAAGCTAAAACTACCGGAGGTACGGGACAGGTACAAGGTGCTGCATTTAAAGAGGAAGTGCCTGAAGTAAAAAGCTATGTGCGGATATTAGGTGGAGATATTTACAGCGATGTTGCAGCAGAAAATAAATCATTGCATCTCCAGCCTTTATTTGTTGATGATAATTTTTTTGATGTCTTTACTTTTCACCTGTTGCGCGGCAATCCTAAAACCGTATTAAGCGACATTAATTCTGTGGTGATAACCGAAAGTACTTCCAGGAAATTTTTCAACAGCATTGAGGTTGTAGGCAAAATTTTGCGAATGGATGCCGATCCTTCCTTCGAAAGACTCGGTAAGCCATTGGTTATTTCCGGGGTCGTACAGGATCCCCCAAAAAATTCTTCCCTGCAGTTTGATGCTTTGTTTACATTCAAATTCATGCATCTTTCTTTCGAGGATAAGAATTGGCTGAATGCTTACCTGGGAACTTTTGTAGTACTTCAACCCGCCGCCGATATATATGCAACAGAACAGAAATTCAATAAGATATATGCCTCCCACGCCAAAGAACAACTTGCTGAAAATTTTAGAACCTATGGTGCGGACTATGATCCACGCATAAGTTATGGATTGCAATCTATGACTGGGATTCATTTAAACGCCATGCTCCCGGCAAACGGCAATGCAGAGGGGGGCATCATCAATGGCAGCAACCCGGCATATTCTTACACGTTCATGGGTATTGCTGTGTTCATCCTGCTAATGGCTGCTATCAATTTTATTAATATAAGTATCGCCAATTCTTTAAAAAGAGTAAAAGAGGTTGGTGTGCGAAAAATTGCCGGTAGCAGCAGGCGGCAGATCATTATGCAATTCCTTAATGAATCGTGTATGCTTTGCTTTATAGCATTCCTGCTTTCGATGGTATTGATGAACATTGCTCTGCCCTTATTTAATAGCTTAACCGGCCGGCAAATACTTTTTTCTGAGGCCCTGGATGGCAAGCTTTTAGTTGACTTTATAGTTGTCCTTGTAACAATTATCCTGCTTACCGGTTTTTATCCCGCATATGTGCTGTCCGGCTTCAAGCCTTCGGAAGTTTTTCATAAAAAGCAAAAATTGTCGGGGCATAATTTATTTGGCCGAACCCTTGTGGTGTTTCAATTTTCACTCGCAATATTCCTGTTGATCGCTGCCACTGTTTATTTTGATCAAATGGATTATATACGCACAAAAGATCTTGGCTACAATCCAAACCAAATCATTCGTACGGCCGTTAATGGCTCCAGGGATTATAAAAGTGTTGTTGGCTTTTTGAAAAATGAGCTTGCAAAAGAGCCTTCTGTTAAAATGGTATCTTTTGGAAGTAATGGGCGCAACGAAGACCTGTTGGCAAATGGCCGTTCTTTTAAAGGAGCAACAAAAAATATTGATGAGAACTTTCTTCCTGCAATGGGAATATCCTTAAAGGCCGGCAGGAATTTATCACCGTCATTTCCAACAGATGCAAAAGAGGGCGTTATTGTGAACGAAGCATTCATCAAAGCATCGGGTATAGCGGATCCCGTTGGTAAATCAATAAAGATCAGCAGGTATGAAGACAGTTCAATGAGAACCATAGTTGGTGTGGCCAGGGATTTCCATTTTGGTTCACTGCGTGAACCCATAAAGCCGATGGTAATGTACATGACTGAAATGCCGGAGGGAGGGATGTGGGTAAAGTTTGAAAAGTCAAAGCAGCGCGACGCGATGGCATCATTGGAACGGATTTACAAGAGAGCAATGCCGGGAGCCGTCTATCAATATGATTTTCTTGATGACCTTAACGCCAGGCAGTATATCCAGGAACAACGCTGGCAAAAAGTAATAAGTGTTATAACCCTGCTTTCATTTATTATTTGTTGCCTGGGCTTATTCGGGTTAGCACATTTATCAACTAACCAGCGTCTTAAAGAAATTGGAATAAGAAAAGTTTTGGGTGCAACGGTGCGCCAGATCGTTACATTACTTTCCGGCGATTTTTTAAAACTCGTGTTGATTGCCTTTGTAATAGCTGCACCGGCTTCCTGGCTTGCCATGACCAAGTGGCTACAGGACTTTGCATATCGCATTAATATTACCTGGACGATATTTGCTGCAACAGCATTTATTGTTGTGATGATCACGCTATTCACCATTAGTTTCCAGGCAATAAAAGCCGCGATTGCAAATCCTGTGGAAAGTTTGAGAACGGAATAGTGATCGCGATACAACACGGGAGTGAGCAGCGAACGGGAGATAGCAACTGCCGATAGCCCGATGCTGAAAGCGGATATCTGGTAGCCGGGATACTGTACGGTTTCATACAATTGTTGTTCATATACGTACACTTATGAAAAACAAACCTACTTTAAACGTTAGTTGCCAGTGCGGTTTGTCATTGGCATGATGGTTGAAAATTGTGAGCGCATGGTTGAAAGAGAATACGATAAAAAATAGCAACAACTAATTGGAAACTGCAAAAGGCATAAAATAAATAATATCGGAAAACCATAAATGGATTTATGATAAAAAATTATATCAAAATAGCACTTAGGAATTTAATCCGGCATAAAGCTTTTTCCGTGATAAATATTACGGGGCTGGCAATTGGTGTTGCGTCCTGCTTATTGCTTTTTACGGTAGTGAAGTATGAATTAAGTTACGATACATTTCAGCCGGCCTTTAAACAGGTTTACAGGGTTGTAACTGAAGATAAATATCCTGAGGATGTAACCTATACACCAGGTATTCCATTTCCGGCATTGCAGGCATTGCACCTTGATTTTCCTCAAATAACAACCGGGGCATTATTTTTAAGTTCGGGTAGCCAGGTGACTGTTTTGGGGACCAACGCTTCCAGTTTATTACCTCAAAAGAAATTCATTGAACAAACCGGCTTCTTTTTTTGTGACCCCGGGTTTTTTAAAGTGTTTCACTTTAACTGGCTGTCGGGTTCACCATCCGATTTGCAATATCCCAATATAACGGTTCTAACAAAAAAAATGGCTGAAAAATATTTTGGAAACGGGAATAATGCTGTTGGCCAATATTTGAAACTTGATAATGCGGTTACTGTAAAAGTCTCGGGCATCATCGATGATCCTCCGGGAAATACAGATTTTCCACTGGGTATAGTAACATCCCTGGAAACAGCAAAAGCAAATGCTGCCACCTATGGGTATGCGACAGACTGGTCAAATACGACCAGCAACTTCCAGCTTTTTATGTTGCTCCCACAAAATATTTCTCCCGCATATGTAAACACGCAATTAGCCGAATTTAGTAAAGAACATTATAATAAAGGGAATAAAAATAACATCCGCATCAACTCGTTACAACCTCTTGCAGACATACATTTTGATAAGCGTTTTGAAAATTTTGGAGACCATGTTACCAGTAAATCCACTTTATGGACGCTGTCATTGATCGCCTTGTTCGTCATACTTATGGCCTGCATCAATTTCATAAATCTTTCGACGGCGCAGGCTGTTGGGAGGAGTAAAGAAATTGGGATCAGGAAAGTTTTAGGTAGTTACAGGATACAGCTATTCGGACAGGTCTTGGGCGAAACAGCCATTATTGTAATTGCAGCAGTTGTACTTGCCATGGGCATAGCAGTATTATGTAGCCCCTTTATTAAAAATATAGCATCCATCCGGGAAACGCTCAGCCTGTTTAACTGGCAAACAACATTTTTCGCATTTATCCTGGTTGGAATAGTTACTTTTTTTGCGGGTATTTACCCGGCATTGATACTTTCAGGGTTTAATCCTACACTGGCACTTAAAAATAAGATAACCTCTGCAAGTATCGGCGGTATATCTGTGAGAAGAGGGCTGGTGATAATACAGTTTGCCATTTCACAGGTATTGATCATCGGGACGATCATTGCAATAGGTCAAATGAATTTTCTTAGAAATGCTGACCTTGGATTCAGTAAAGATGCGCTGCTTATTATTAATTCCAACAACGACAGCGTGGCCCAGTCGCGGCAGGAGTCCTACAAACAAAACATTATGAAGCTACCCGGGGTTCAGGCAGTGAGTTTTAGTAGTGATGTTCCTTCATCTGAAAATGACTGGAGCAGCAATTTTTCGTTTGATCATAAACCCGATCAACTCTTCAATATCTATCGTAAAGCAGGTGACGAAGATTATTTTAAAACCTACCAGTTACAAATAATAGCAGGGAAACCATTTTCCAAAAGTGATACCGTAAATGAGGTGGTCGTAAATCAAACGCTGGTAAATAAACTAGGTATAAAAAATCCAAATGACGTGATCGGCAAAGAAATACGGTCTGGGCGGGGTGGATGGAAAACCATTTCCGGAGTTGTGAAAGATTTTAAGACAAACTCGTTAAGAGAAGACATTAAGCCGCTGATGATCTTTGAAATGAGACGCCGCTACTCAGTTGCCGGTATTAAAATGAGGTCTGCCAATATCCAGGAGACAAAATCGGCCGTTGAGGCTGCGTGGAATAAGTCTTTCCCGGAATATGCATATACTTCTTCATTTATGGATGAAGATATCGCAGCATTTTATAAACAGGAAGAGCAACTGTCTCTTCTATATAAAATATTTGCAGGGATCGCTATATTTATTTCGTGTCTTGGCTTATATGGCCTGGTTTCATTCATGGCTGTGCAAAGGGTCAGGGAAATTGGCATCCGAAAAGTGCTGGGAGCCTCAGTCCGGCATATTATTTACCTTTTCTCAAAAGAATTTATCATCCTTATTTTTGTGGGGTTCGTTGTTGCGATACCCGTGGCATATATTATGATGAATAGCTGGCTTCAAAATTTTGTATTCCGTATAAAAATTACCCCGGCAGTGTTCCTGATCGCAGTACTGGTATCGATTATCATTGCATGGGTAGCCGTTGGATATAAATCTATAAAAGCTGCACTGGCCAATCCCGTGAAAAGTTTGCGGTCGGAATAGAAAGGAATTGTGAGGAAGGAAGAAGGGAGAAAGGAGAAGAGTGAAGCGTGAAGAATGAAACAAGAATAAGAAAAGAATTAAGAATAGGCCTCGCGAATTATTTCAAATTAAAACTATAAATTAAAAACAGACATGATCACATTAAAGAATATTTACAAATGGTTTAATACCGGTAGTAACCGCACTTTTATTTTGAAAGACATTAATATGGAGGTGAAGCAGGGCGAATTCGTTTCAATAATGGGGCCTTCAGGTTCCGGAAAATCAACTTTACTAAATGTTATAGGCATGCTTGATGAGCCCAATGAAGGCGAATATATATTTATGGACCAGGATGTTTTAAAGCTGAAGGAAAAACAGCGATCTGAAATTTACAAAAGCCATATCGGCTTTGTGTTCCAGGCATATCATTTAATTGATGAGCTTACAGTGTACGAAAATATTGAAACACCATTGATTTACCAGAACATAAAATCCGGTGAACGCAAAGGGATGGTTGCTGAAATGCTCGATCGTTTTCAAATGGTTGGCAAGAAAGATCTTTTTCCAAACCAACTATCCGGCGGACAGCAGCAGCTTGTTGGTATCGCACGGGCTTTGATCGTAAAGCCAAAATTGATTTTAGCTGATGAGCCAACGGGGAACCTAAATTCAAAGCAAGGGGAGGAGATCATGGATATTTTCAAAGAAATGAATAATGAAGGCGTTACAATCATACAGGTAACGCACTCAGAAAAGAATGCAGCTTATGGGTCTCACATTGTCAACCTGCTTGATGGAAGAATTGTAAAAAGCTAATTATAAACAGCATTTAATAAATTATAAATTTTTAAGGACACCCTGATATGAAATCAATTTTTTTTAATGCAATTTTTATCTTGTTTTGTTTCACTGCTCTGGCTCAAAACAAGCTGACCTTGCAGCAGGCTATCCAGATGGGAATTGCCAATAACCTGGATGTTCAGCAGTCTGATTTGTTAATGCAAAAATCAAATATAGGCTGGCAGCAATCAAGGGCGGCTATGCTGCCTAACCTCAATGCCTCCGCAAATCATGGGATCAATGAAGGGAGGAGCATCGATCCCTTTACAAATGCACCGATCAATCAAAATGTAGATTATGCGTCCTATGGAGCTTCAAGTAATCTTTTATTGTCAAACGGATCTTCGCTTCAGAATAGAATTAAGAGCAATTCCCTGTCATACCAGGCTTCAAAAATGGAATTGCAACAGTCAAAAGACAATGTTACCATTAATATAATATTGGCCTACCTGCAAGTGCTAAGCAATGAGGATATACTGGCAAGCGCACGCAGCCAGGTTGAAGTAACTGGCAAGCAGGTGGAACGGCTTGATATTTTAAATAAGTCCGGGGCCATCCCACCTTCCCAGTACTATGACCTAAAAGGTCAGTTGGCAAACGATCAGATTGCTATCGCAGATAACCAGGCGGCAGTGGAAACGGCTAAATTAAACCTGGTTCAGTTGCTAAATATTCCCTATGAAAAAAGCCTTGAACTGGAGCGGCTTCCTGAAGAACTCTTTGATACAAGTTATCACGCAGATCCCACAAAGATCTATACGACGGCATTGCAACAATTTGCCCAGGTAAAAGCGGTTCGTTTCCGAACCCGGAGCGCCGAAAAAACAATACGCTCTATACGCGGAGAATTATTCCCTACATTGAGTTTCGGCGTCAATGTTAATACCAATTATTCAAGCGTAGCCACCCAATCCATTTTTCTGAATACCACTACCCAGCCTTCAAAAGATTATGTTGAAATAGGCGGGGTGCAGGTTCCTGTAATTACCAAAAAGGATAATTTTGATAACCAGAGGATCAATTATGGCGACCAGCTAAAGAACAATAAATTCACCACTTTTAATCTTGGGTTAAATGTTCCTTTGTTTAATGCAAGCCAGGTGAGAAGCCGGGTGAAGCTGGCAAAAATTGACTTCAAAAATAGTGAGTTTGTGGAGCAAAATACAAGAAATCAACTGCAGCAATCTATTGAGAAGGCTTATGTAAACCTTACCAATACTTCAGATAAATATACGATTCTTCTTGACCAGGTTAATTCATTTGCAGCATCTTTCCGTGCCGCGGAAGTTCGTTTCAATAGTGGCGCGATAACGTCAGTCGATTATTTAATTGCAAAAAATAATCTTGACCGCACAAAGATCAATTTAATTATTGCCAAATATGATTTCCTGCTAAGGGCAAAAATTCTGGATTATTATGAGGGAAAGGCGTTGTGGTAATTTTGTTTTTCGTGTGCGACTGATTTGAGCAACGATTTGAATTTTGTGTCTTTTTCGTCCATTGATCCTGCTTTACCAATGGAGGAACGTATGACGCTACCGGTGTTTAATCCCGCATAAATTTGTATATGCTGCCGGCTGCGTTTGCAGACGCATTGCCACCTTCAGAAAGTAATTGTCGCAACTGTGCAAAATCAAATTTTATTTTTTCTCTTTTTTGGTTGTCAAATAAAATTTCATTCAGTGCTGTGGTGATATTTTGGGGTGTGAGCTCATCTTGTATCAACTCCTTTACGACTTCCTTGTCCATGATTAGATTTACCAGGCAAATAAATTTAAGCTTTACAAGCCGCCTCGCGATCTCATAAGATATCATACCCGCTTTGTAGCATACAATTTCCGGCACGCCAAATAAAGCAGTTTCGAGCGTGGCTGTTCCTGATGTCACCAACGCTGCCTGGGCCTGCATGAGCAAAGGATAGGTTTCATTGGCTACCACTTTCACATTGCTGTAGGACGACAGGAATGGTTCGTAAAATGTATCATCAACAGAAGGGGCTTTGGCTACAATAAATGTGTAGTTGCTGAAATTTTTTGATGCCTCAAGCATTATGGGAAGTTTGGCGGCGATTTCCTGCCTGCGGCTGCCAGGCAATAACGCGATTATATTTGGCGATTGACGGATGGATGGGTGATTTTTTTTAAAATCTTCAATAACAGCTACCAGAGGGTGGCCCACATACTCGACATCATAGTTCCATTTTTTGTAAAATTGTTTTTCAAAAGGCAGTATTACGATCATCTTATCAACATGCTTTTTTATTCCTTTCACCCGGCTTTCCTTCCATGCCCAAACCTGTGGTGAAATGTAAAAGATAGTTTTGAAACCATTTTGCTTTGTCCATCGCGCCATTCGTAAATTAAATCCCGGGTAATCAATAAGGATCACCGCATCCGGCTTAAACTTCCGGATATCTTCTTTACAAAATTTAAAATTTTTCAATATCGCCGGAAGATTTTTGATAACCTCGGCAAAACCCATAAAAGCCAGGTCCTTGTAATGCTTTACCAATATAGCTCCTGTGGCCAGCATTTTGTCGCCGCCCCAACACCGGATTATTGCGTCAGGATCAAGTTTCTTAATTTCTTTAATGAGATTGCTCCCATGTAAATCGCCCGATGCTTCGCCGGCGATGATGTAATATTTCATCCTTCTTTTGGATCTATTAAGGATTTAAAGATAATCACATTTGATCAGGTTGGATGATCGCATGGGTAGTGATTGTGGCCTGGCAAGCAGTCAATAGTACTTAAAAATCATGGCAATTATTGCATAGGCAACCGTGAGGATAAAAATTCCTTTGGCGGTTTTATCGCGGTGGCCGTTAATATAAATTGTAAACAAAATTGCGTTGGCCATCAGGGAAACACTGATCGATATCGAAATTAAATTGGGATTAAATTTCATCCATTGCAGCATTTCTGAAAGTGTAAGGCCGTTAAATTTATATATTTTGAAAAGCATGAAGCCAATCAGGGGCGCTATAAGGCCAAGTGTAAGGCCAAAAAGAAAATTATCTTTTTTGAAAATCATAATATATCCCAGGTTTTTTCCAGCGTCTTTTTTAACTCATAGTTGGTGAGATCAAATTGAACCGGCACAACGCTTACGTAATTGTTCTGCAACGCCCATACATCAGTATCCTCGCCTTTATCAAAGTTTTTAAACTCGCCGGTGAGCCAATAATATTTCTTTCCATGGGGATCGATGCGTTCATCGAAATCTTCATCATATTTTGCATATGCCTGCTTGCAAACCTTTACGCCTTTCATTTCGTCGAGAGGCACAGAAGGGATGTTCACATTCAGTAAAAGATGTTTATCCATTTTTGTTTTGAGCAGGCTCTTTACTATCTTATTGACATAAAATTTAGCCGCGGTAAAATCGGCCTCAAAACGGTAATCCAGTAGTGAAAATCCTATTGAAGGAATGCTTTCAATTGAGGCTTCCATAGCAGCACTCATCGTTCCGGAATAAATTACATTAATAGAGTGATTGGCGCCATGATTTATGCCACTCAGGCAGATATCCGGCTTACGGTGTAAAACCTTGTCAACCGCAAGTTTCACACAATCAACGGGGGTACCGCTTGTTTGCCATGATTCTACTTCATCAAACAAGTCTTCTACTCTATTAAGCCTTAGCGGAACGCCGATGGTGATGGCATGTCCCATGCCACTTTGCGGTTTATCGGGGGCTACCACTACTACTTTACCGAGGCCTTTCACTGCCTCGATCAAATTACGGATACCCGGTGCAGTTATACCGTCATCGTTGGTAACAAGAATGATGGGTTTTTCTATATTTTCCTGTGTCATTGGTCGTTGTTAAAATTGTCACTATCCATCCGGAATCTAACCCAATTAACCCCACTAACCTCCTAAACCCTCTAAACCCCGTTTAATTAAACCACCTGAACCACGGCCTGGCTACTGCATCTCTAAACGGCCACGGCATGGCAATTAGTATCAGTAATAACGTAATTCCGAAAAAAATGAGGCTCCTTTTGAATTTAGCGGGAGAAGTAAACGCCTTCTTTACAACAACTCTCCCTACGTGTACCAGGATCCATGCAAGGATCATCATAAATTCGTGTTCCATGGTGAAAAAGCGCAGATTAGTATCCTTCATATTATCGCCCAGGTGTTTCAGGCGGTCAAACCATACTCCGCTGAAATAAAGTCCCAATCCGACAAGGAGTTGCAGATCCATACCGAGCGTGAATAAAAAGTTGGCCTGGCTGTCGCCCGGTGAATAAACCCGTTTACTCATCAACCCGCTTAAAGAAGTTAGGACGGTCCAAATACCAAACAACAGGATAAACCAGCGTAACAAATTATGTATTACCAAAAGTGCCTGCATAATTATAAATTTTGGCAAAAATAGTGTAATACCTGAAGTTCAACTGTAAAGTTCCGGTTGGAGGGTAAAGTTATCATAGTAGTTCGACCGCCTTAGTTATACCATTCCCATAAAAGTTTTGAAAGGGCCCTCGTCAGTTTCCAGGCTTCATTGCTATCGTTATCCCAGCTTTGGTCCTGGTTGTTGTTGGTGCAAATACAAAATATATAGCGGCAATGTTTACCGTTAACAAAAAGCACTTCACTTCTGCTGGCATCTACGGCTCCGCTTTTACTGGCTACAAAAACATCAGAAGGAATTTGTGAGATGGCAACTTCATCCCAATAATTTCTACCAAGCAAACGTAAGATCCGTGCACTTATTTCTTTATTAATCACCGCTCCTTTTACAATTTTCTCCAAAATTGATGCCATTTCGAATGGAGATGTTTGTCCCCACCCATATTGTGTTCTGCTGGCTTCCCGGCCGGGAGTTCTGCTGTTTACCCTTGTTACTTTCATCCCCAGGCTATCCATGAGTTCATTAATGCGTGTGCCGGTGCCGGCAAGGCTTTGTAGCCACAGGCTGGCGGTATTATCACTCATTGTAAGCATAAGCATCATTACTTTGCTTAATTCAATTTTCTCTTCACTTTTAAATGATCCCAGGATATCGACACCCTCGTATAATAACGAATCCTTATAAACTAATTGCTGGTGGTATTGTAACGTGCCTTTATCAATTTTATCCATCACGCCAATTACAATAGGAATTTTCACCATGCTTGCTGTGGGGAAAACTGAATCAGCATGTATGGCAACTATTTTATTTTTTTTTAGGTCGTGTACATAAACACCGGCATTGCCATTAAATCCTTTCAACAATTCAATAATTTGTGACCGGAGTTTTTTGTCCGTTTTTTGCGCCAACAATTGGTTTGAGGTAATGATGCCGGTAACGACGAGTGCCAGGTAAAAGGGTATTTTGTTCATGCCAATAAAAGTATCAATTTTTTATGAGCACAACTTAAATCCGGAGAAACTCGTCCGGGGATTGTGATTCGACAGAGCGACACGCTACACTTCGAAATCCCGGAGTGATTCAAAATTTATGGTCTGGTTTCACCAATTCCGGGTATTCTTTTTGAAAATGCCTGATTTCGGGGATAGATACGTGTTGAACATAGCCACCCTCGGGGTTATGCACTATATAATCCTGGTGGTAATCTTCAGCCTCCCAGAATTTTGTGAATGGCATTACCTGGGCAGCAATAGGAGCGTTGTATTTTCCGGAGGCGGCCATCTGCTTTATATAATCTTCTACCTGTTTTTTTTCAGCGTCATTATTATAGAAAGCTATGGAGCGATATTGTGTTCCCAGGTCAGGGCCTTGTCCGTTTACCTGGGTGGGGTCTTGCCCTGCGAAATAGACTTTTAACAAGGTTGCATAAGAAATTACTGTGGGATCATAATACACCATTACACTTTCAGCGTGGCCGGTAGTGCCGGTTTCAATAGATTCGTAAGAAGGGTTTTTCGTGGTACCACCGGCATAACCTGATACGGCTTCAGCAACTCCTTTTACACTTTCAAATAAGGCTTCTTCATGCCAGAAACAACCGGCGGCAAAGGTAGCCTTGCTATACTTCGAAAGGTCTTTGGGTAACATTATTTTTGCAGGTGTGGTTGGAGATTTTTGCGCACAGGAAGTAACACCGGCTGTTAAGGTGATGGCAATAAACAGGGCTATTAAAGATTTCATATACATAGTTTTGCAAATTTACGGGTAAAATAAAAATAGAGATGTTAAAGGAAAGTGAGAAAGGCACTAAAGATCTTATCCTGCTTCAGTAAAAAAAATAATGCATAAAATCTTACATTTGCGTTTTAAATGCCCGATAGTATAACGGTAGTACCGCAGATTCTGATTCTGCTTGTCTTGGTTCGAATCCAGGTCGGGTAACTAAACTGGACAACTCCATTTCTTACGGGTTTTGTCCATTTTTATTTTCGTTGAAAGCCTTATCCATACTGTATATCAGCGAAACCGCTTCATTGAGACGACCGGTTCGATAATGGATTCCGTCAAAAACGAGTTTTTCAGGAAATATCGAATCAATAATTTCTCGCTTGGTTTTATTATTTGCCTTATCATAAAGTTTATCCAGGGAGGAACGTGTCGCTACAGCCATATTCAATAAAGGTTCTATATTGCTGCATTCTTTTGAAAGTTCAATTGGTGTGGACTCTAATCGTGTAATTTTCTTTTCATAGCCAGCTTTTATTAACATTTATTCAGATGACTCACTGTCTCCTGATAAAATTAAATTACGGGCTTTTCCAAGGCCAATATTGACTTTTTCCAGGGCTTCCCATACAAGCCTCACATCTTCCCTTTGCGTTTTTGCATTGGTCTTAGACTCATTTTGAAGCACTTACTTGTACACCCCGGTCACGCCCGGACCGGGTATCAATTTCTTTAATTCTTTTGAAAATAATTCGTTGGTATTTTCAGAAGGTGAGTAAAGAAATACTTGTTAAATTAAATGAAGAAATTGAAAAAAGGAATTATGGTGTCGCAAAAGCAATTGCAAAGATGTTAATGCAGATGAAGAAAAAATAAATTATCATAGTAGGCGTGCCGACGCCCTTGTAAAAGGAATGCTGCAACATTCGGCAACAAGTGCCGGACAAAAAGAACCGGCAGATATTAATGCATTGGCAGATGAATACCTTGTTCTCTCTTTTCATGGATTAAGAGCAAAGGACCAGACCTTCAATGCAACTCTGTAAAAAAGATTTTAATAATAGCATTGGAAAAATAAACTTCCTACCTCAGGATATTGGAAGCGGATTACTCAATATACTCGATAATGCATTTTACGCTGTAACTGGAAAGAAGAAGCACCAAATGGAGATTTCGAACTTATGGTTTCTTTGACTACAATAAAGATTGATAATATAGCTGAAATTAGAGTAAAATGACAATGGCAGTGGCATTCCGCAAAACATAGGGATAAAATCTTTCACCCGTTCCTTACAACCAGGCCAACAGGGCAAGGAACAGGTTGGGATTGAGTTTAAGCTATGATATCATTAGTGCGCATTGCGGCGAAATAAAAGTACAAACGAAAGAAAGCGAAGGAACAACATTTATAATTCGGCTACCAATTGTCTGAACAGAGATTATGGGATGGACTGGAAAATGTGAGGTAGTATTTAATCCTATGATCCTATAAATCCGGGTTCAGACAAAAGTACATGGTGCCTGCCACTTTTTGTAACATATTCATAGTTACTTAAAAAATAAAATAGTATTACTTTTAGATAAATATTTAATCAAATAATAAACGCTGTTTATTACTATAATTTCGGGAAAGGAAATGGCCCTGAATTTATTATTCAATTACCCGCTACCTAAATAAATTCATGATATGAAATCACTGTTACTATTTGCAACATTGATTTTCTTCTTGCTCCGAAGTGGCAATTTATTTTCTCAACCAGCCAGGTTTAACCCGGTGTTGGCAAGAGACAAGAACTATGGTGATGAAAGCTACTGGGGCACAATAACTGACATCAAACAAGACCCCAGGGGATATATTTGGTTATCTACAGCATTTAAAGGATTACAACGGTATGATGGTTTACATCTTATATCATATACCAACGATCCGCATAATCCGAATTCTTTATCCAATAACAGGGTTCCCTGCTTTGATATAGATTCTTCAGGCGTCATTTGGGCGGCCACTTATGGCGACGGACTTGATAAGTTTGATCCAGAAAGAAATAGCTTTACTCATTTTCGACACAACATGCTGGATGAATCAAGCCTGTCAGATGATACCGTTTACTCTATTCTCAGGGATCACCTGGGCATTCTGTGGGTAGGCACCTATAACGGGCTTGATATGCTTGATGAAAAGAAAGGAAAGTTCACTCATTTTAAGAATATTCCGGGTGATCCCTCAAGCCTTAGTTTTAAGAGGGTATGGCACCTGTATGAAGACCGCCAGGGCACATTATGGGTGGGTTGCGGGAGTCCATTTTTAACGCTTGGTGAAAAGCCTGAAGACGGAGGTCTAAACCGCTTTGACAGGTCAACGGGAAAATTTACCCGCTACCTGAATGATCCAGGTGATTCCAACACTATTGCCAACAATAAAGTAAGGGCTATCTATGAAGACCGTAAAGGAAATTTCTGGGTAGGATCCGCTGGTGATGGTCTCCACATCATGGACAGAAAAACAGGAAGGTTTACCCACTATAATTATGACCCTGCGCACCCGGATAAATTGAGCAGGCCTGCTTTAAATCCTCATGAAGTATATGCTATAGAAAACATTACTTTTATTAATGAAGACACCAAAGGTTCAATATGGATCGGGTCGGTCTTAAACGGAATAAATCAATATGATCCCGCTACCAAAAAAATAACGCATTTCAACCTGAATTGCTTTCGATCTTTTTCTTCCAAAGATGGCTTAGTATGGTTTTCAACAGCTGAAGGAGATCTGTATAATATCAACCCGTCAAGAAAAAATATCCCCTATTATACGTTACATCGGCCAGCAAATTCACTTTACTATGAAGAAGAAAGTAATGATCTCTGGATTGGTGGTAAAGGACTCATGCGTAAAGATTTGAATACCCAAAGCC
>JBDTLZ010000102.1:0-45131 GCA_039934515.1 Ginsengibacter sp. | reverse complement strand
CCAGTTAATGTTTTGACCCCCGGTATTAATTGAGCTGGCCGTGGGTCAAAATAAAAATAGTCCATATCCCGGTATACAATTGCTGCATCCATCATCGCCCTAATTGGCAAAGTTCTGTTGCGGGGCCACCTTACTTCACTGAAATTTTGCGTAATAAAATCTTCTGTGGCAATAGCGTTCCAATATCCCGAAGACGTATAGGTGGCTATCGCAATGCGCCCGATGCTATGAATACCCTTTTGACTCATGACATTAGTTTTGATAATTTTTACAGGTATACAGGTAAATTTTACTTCCATGATCAGAACCTGGTTGAAAAGCCTATGTTAATTGTGTAATCGGCAAACGCAGCATCGCCTCTTGTGAATTTATTATTTATTATGCTGTTCTCTTTATCGGTAACGCTTTGTGTACGGTTCCTTACAAATGCCACCGGCACCGATGCAAAAAAACTACTCCTTTTAAATGAATAATTAATCGCCGGCTCAACTGACCATACATAGCCCGGCCGGCGGAAATCGCCGCTACCGCCAATAATATCATATACTGGTATGCCTTCCAGTCTTACTCCACCTGCTACCGACAATCCTTTCAAATGTTTAAATGAATAATTTACACCGCCGCGGGCCATGTACTGATCAGGCACGCTACAAATGGCTTCATTTGCCAATGCAGGGGTCAAGGTTTCACGGTAAGTTCTTTTCCCGTTCTGTTCTCTTGGGTTGACGAGGTAATAAAAATTTCCATAAACGCCAAAGTTGCTTTTGAAATTATAAAAAGTATTTGCTTCAACGGTAAAGCCTGTTCCTCCATCACCCAACTGGATCGATTGATCAACATCGCGCAATTCTTTTGTACCGTTCGGTCCTACATTGTACCAGTAATCTTTGTAATCATCATCGCCTGTTGGCAATTTTATACCGAGGCCTAACTGTATATTACCCTTCTGGCTTTTTGCAGGGTCAAACATCCAGCGGTATGCAGCAAAACGCACATCACCTAATCCAAAAGAATGTGTGGAACGCCTTTCTTTTTTAATATAGACACCATTTACAAGGCCATGTTCATATAAAGAAGAACGGGCATTGGAAGTAATGGGAACATCTACCATCAGGGACCACCTGTCGTTCAATATCCTGGTTAGAGAAAGGTCAACAGCATACACATGGTTAATTACTTCGGTGCCCTGTTTCAACCTGTCCGTATTTTCCGCTGCTCCTGAAAAGTGACGGAATGATTTGAAATAACGAGCGCCTGATGTAAAGAGCCACGCGGATTTATTGGTTTCTTCGGGATGAGCCATCATGCAACTTGCACCGCTCCCTTTGATTGCCACACATCCCTGTGCATCGGCATTATTATTAAAGACTATAAGCATCAATGCAGAGAATACAATAGAAAATTTTTGTTTCATAAACTTATTTTGGTGTTGATAAAAATTTGTGATTTGATTTTTTGTTATACTTACAGGCTGTTTATAATTAGCCGGTTTTATATTTAAAATGGCCATAAAAAAATTTATCGTCCTTGCTGTTATATCCCAATTTGATACTATCTGTTACATCATTTCCAAACTGGCACCTGGTTTTGCAGGACACATTCACTGTAATACTGATCACCGAATCCCGGTTGCGGGAAGTTTTTACAATTGAGTCAAGGTGTCTTTTATTTTCCATCGAATCGTATTGATTAAAAGACAGGTTATCGTAAACAAACTGGTAATCCCTGATATTATCACCTACCGTCTTTATAACTACTTTTAAACTCACAACCTGGTAAGGCTTTGGCTCTTTCATCTTAGGAATTACAACTGTGTTCATAAAATTTTCAGCTAATTTTTCTATGTGCCTGCTTTCATTTTTATTGTCTTTAGAATTGTTGCATGATGCAATAATCACAAGGACAATTAACAATTTTTTCATCTTGTCAAACTGTAGTGGATTTTCGGCAGGGTGTTCAATTCGCCTGCTATTTTTTCATTTTTAACCTGTCAACAACCATGTTCCCGACTTTTTTTCCAAATTCTGTACTTACAATACATGAATGATGAAAGTGAATGCCGCCGAAAAATCTTCCCCAGTTATTTTCAAGGGCTGCATTCCGGAACGACGTATAACTCCGGTTTTTAATGCCAAATTCCAGTTCGGTAGAATCCGTATAAGAAAAATTATCTCCAAAAACGCTGGTTAGTGCTTCTGCCGCAGCAGCCGAACAGGTGGAGTGCCCGCACGTATATTCAGGAAAGGGAGGCGTTTGTAAATAAGGCTGCCAGTTTGCATCAAAATATTTATTAATCACTGTTTCGGGGCGCACCGTATTGTCGCGGTATTTTTCATCCCAGCATTCAATAAATGCATCAAATAACGCAATGCTGGTTTTCGTATATGCGTAAACGGTAGTTGCAAAATCAACCTTTGCTTTTTCAGCGGCAATACCGGTTATGCTCATCCAGTGGCCGGGGGGGGAAAACTTCTTCGTGCCAAACATAACATGGCCTGATACGTTCAGTTTAAAAGGATTGTCATCCCAAAAATCTGCTATGTGTTTTTCCTCCGGAGTAAGATTTTCTATTGCTTTTTTGATGTACATCACCTGCCTGTAATAATCACTGGTCGAATCTTTCACGTTAAACTTATATGGAGCCGGTGGTGCAAATTGCGATGCGCTATCCAATACCAACGTGCGGATTTTATTCCAATGCGGCTCCATAGCCGAAGCATATGCCGGGGGTGTGGGAACCCATCTTCCCTCTTCGTCTGTTACAGAATATTTTTCTGCACTTCTTGTTTGAGCATAGTTATCTTTTTTACTCCAACCTAAAATTGCACTGGAAATCGTGTCTGCAAAAACAAGAGAGTTCTCAAAAACATCGGAAGGCATCCCGTTGTCATGCGCGAGTTGCTTCAGGCTATCTACATATTCATCCATGCTTCCTTCAGGAAAAGTAACCGAAGTACCAAGCTTGCAAAATGCCATCAATGAAGCAAACTCAAAATTGATTTTCTCACCAGGAGGTATGGTGGGCAATGGCTTTAGCCCATTTAGCTGTCCCGCGAGTGAAGCGTATTTTTCAGGGTACCCTGCTGCGATAACTTCATATGCAGCAACATTTGCATATAAATAATTACGAGATGCAACTATCGGACTAAAATTGTTACCCATAACCACCCCGTTTAACTGGTAAACCGTTTTGCAATAAAGGATGGGGTCATTGAAGATACGGGCATACTCCTTTTTTGAATTACATGCACAAAAAAAACTGATCAAAAAACACAATAAAATTAACTTTTTCATATCCGGAATAAATTTCGAAAGAAGTAATGAATCATAGCTGCAGATCCACTAAGCAAGTAATGATCAGCAACCTATTAATAAATGATAAAAACAATGTAATTAGGCAGCAAGGACATCGGGAGGCTGCTCCGGGGATACGTGGGGAATTGTAATTAAATTATTTGACTGTAAGGGAAGCCATAAATTTTGATGACTGCTAATTGTCGCGAAAGTATGTACCGCAAAAGAATATTGATCGTATTCTCCCTGCAGACTTTTAAATGCAGATTTGGAATTATCAGATTTTTTAGAATTGTTATCCTGGGTGAGGTCATTGGAGATCTTAAAAAAATCGTCTTTGGCGGTCTCAAGGTGCATCTTTTTAGTATTGGCAATACACATTAAGAAGAGCGTGTCATTAGCCACTTTTCGCTTAACATATTTATAAAGGATGCCGTTAACCTGGATCTCGCCATTATAGCGCTGGTAGGAAGAACTCGTTTGATAAGGAAGATGTAAAGGTATTTTTAATTCAACCAACTGCGCTTCGTCATATGCATTGTTATCAAGACGTACTTCAAGTTGCTCATTTATTTTTTGTTGCATATAGTCAACTACCAACCGGTATCCAAATAGGTTGAATAAAAATAAGGTTAGAAAAAATAAAGCGGCTATTTTTTTCAAATCAGCAAGTATAATGAAAAAACAAGTTAGTATACTACTGCAATTTTACTAAAAAATTCTGACTTCCCCATGAAATAGTCAAATGAGTCTTGTGTTTAACGTGTACAGCCATGAAAATAATGTGCGACCGGTGATCCTTATTTTACCACAAAGGTTTTCCGTGCCGGCCCGATACCGGTGAGGGTAAGGCTTTTCCATGTTGCGGGAATTGTTGATTTTATTTGTACTATTCCTCCAGGAGTAATATCCAATCCGCCAAAACCCATCAGCAGGCTTTGCAAAAAGCCTCCAGCGCCGGTTGCAAAATATGGATTGGTGCCCCCGGCAGATTCTGACAACACGCCAAAGGGGATTTTTTTATTAGGCATAAAAGATTCTTTAAATGCATCCCATGCTTTGGCGGGTTCTGAAAGCCTTGCATATAACAAAGCAAAGATTGCGTGAGTCATTGCAGGAGATCCCTCGCCAATACGGGTTTCATAATAGGCAAGGTCCTTTTTAATTTGCCGGGGATCAGATATTTCTTTTAATGGGTATGCCAATAAGTTCACATCGGCCTGCTTTATTTTTTCTCCTTTGTACGTCGCATGTTCGGCTGTGACCCCATCGCTCATTTTTAAAATAGGAATGTTCTTTTCCACGTCAATCCAATCACTATTTACCGGCTGATTTAAGATGCCGGCAGCCATAACAGCGTAACGCAGATTTGCCCTGGCAGCTGCATTGGTGAATGCATTGTTGTCGACATTTTCCGCCCATTCATCGGCAGCTACCACATTTTTGATATCATATTTTCCGGGGCCGTTTTTTTCAACACGGCTTGCCCAAAAATCGGCACATTCACTTATAATGGGGAAACCTTTTTCACGAAGCCATAATGTATCCCTGGTTACTGCAAAATAATTCCATGCTGCAATAGCAACGTCAGCAGTTATATGATGTTCAAAAGGCCCGCTCAATGCCCATACCGGCGTTTCCTCATTGCCCGTTGCAGCGCTTTCCCATGGAAACATAGCGCCTTTGTAACCGTGGGCGAATGCATTGTGTTTCGCTTCTGCCAGCCGTTGATACCGGTACTCCACCATACTTTTTGCCATTTCCGGATGTAATACCAATATTGCAGGAAACATCCATAATTCAGCATCCCAAAAAACATGGCCGTTGTAGCCAAGACCACTCAATCCCATCGGTGACGGGCTATACGCTGTGCCCTCCCTTACGAAAGAATACAGGTGATACATAGCAGAATGTACATCACGCTCACTGGCATCATCGCCTTCAATTATGATATCACTTTTCCAGAGATCATCCCAGGCAGCGTTGTGAAATTGCTTTAATTTTTCAACGCCCTGGAGTTTTGCGTAAATGACATACCGCTCTGCTTCATTTAATGGATCATCGTGCTGTGCGGTTGTAATAGAAGCACCCGCAATGGCAAAATGATAGGCAGTTCCTGCTTTCAGTATCTTTTTAAATTTAGAAAGATGCATGTTGTTGTCCCACATTTCATGAATGAGCTGCGGCTCTGTTCCATTGGGTTCATCAAATAAAAAAGTTGTGGATGAAGCAAAGGTTAGTTTGCCCGTCGGGCTTTTTGCCATAGACGATAGCAAACTTAATTTTACGTGAGGCCGGTCAATTTCATTATAATAGTTCTGTACATCTTTCAATGCATCCGGCGCTTCCATTACACTGGCAGGAATTATTTCAATATCTTTTGTTGCAGTTATAGTAACATCGACCAACACCGTGTAGGGCAGGTTACGCAAAGCATAGTATGTATAAGACACAATGGCTTTATCTTTGTAATTAAAAGTGGTGGTTAGGTTGGCGTGCCTCATATCGAGGACCTGGTGCATGTTTAAGGCGTCAGGAGCGCCTATCCGCGCTCCATCAATATCCAGGTTCATGTTAACAAGGTTGAAGCTCTTCAAAAAGTTACTCACTCTCCCGCGGCCATATTGATCGTATGCGCCATTCAGCACCACTTCTTTACATCTCAATGGTTCTGCAGAAGATACAATGCCAATAACTCCATTGGCCACAGTTACGCCGTAATAATTCGCGGGATCAATTTTATCAGCAACTATTTTCCAGGTGTCGGTTTTTTGTGAGGATGAAAATAAACCTAAAATAGACATTGCAATACAGAGAAACAATTTTTTCATGCTACAATTGATTTTTTAATTCGGGGTTGGGCGTATGTAAATTAAAGTTATTTGTATTAATCAAGAAGGTAAGCTGTTTACTTCCAAAAAGAATTATGATTTTGTTACTATAAGATATTAATGTGGTTACCTGTCGATTCACTATTTTACAGCGGCCTAAAAAAATTTGTAATGAAAAAATGGATGGTTGCTACCGTAGTCATACTGGGATTGGGGTTCACCTCTGTTTATCTGTTTTTTCCGAAGGTATTGAACATTACAAATATGGTGAAAATTCATTGCAATATAAACAGTATTAACCGCCTGGTAATGCCTGCAGATAGATGGGCAAAGTGGTGGCCGGGAAAGATTGAGCACGACAGTGTGGCCAATACTGATATTTTTATCTACAGGAATTACAGGTACCTTTTAACCGGCAATAAATATAATTCGATAGCTATTCAAACTATTGCCAGGCAACTCACAATTGATGGAATTATTTTTTTCCTGCCTTTAGGAAATGACAGTGTGCAGGTAGAATGGAAGTATGGGCTTGGAACGAATTCTAACCCTATCAACAGGATACACCTGTACAGGGAGAGTAAAAAAATAAACAGCAACATGACGGGCATCCTTGAAAGTATGAAAGCTTTTTTAGAAAAGCCCGAAAATGTATATGGGATGCATATTGACCAGGAGCGTGTAAAAGACACTGTCTTAATAACGACAAAAATTACATCAAATCAATATCCGTCAACCCCGCAGATCTATGGCCTTATTAGTGGTATCAAAAATTACATTGCGCTCAATAATGCTGTCGAAACCAATTTCCCGATGCTTCATGTTTGGCAAGACAGTGGATTGTTTCATACCACCATTGGCATACCACTGAACCGGAAAATTCCTGAAAATAACAGGTATACCCTAAAGAGAATGGTACCCGGTAAAATCCTGGTCTCGCAGGTAACGGGCGGGTTATACCGAACCAGCGAAGCGCTTAGGCAATTAGGAATTTTTATATCAGATAATCATTTATCATCTCCTGCCATACCGTTTGAATCCTTAGTGACCAACCGGATGGAGCAGCCGGATACTTCAAAATGGATCACTAAAATATACTACCCTGTTTTTTAATTACCAGATAACCCTGATTTGAAAATCAGTCATGCTAATAATAATGCGTGAAGCGGGCTGATGTCAATTATTTTATGGACGGTTTGTCTTTTTGTTATCAGCAAATTTTATGACCATTAAACTATCATTGTTTTTTACAAGGATGTATGCTTCTTCATTGCCTATGTTGATTTTTTTGATATGACGCACCTGACCTTTAACCGCGAGCCCATTAATATTTTCACAGGTAAACGTGCCATCTCCTTTATTAATAAGAATTGTTCCGAAGTCTGCATCATTCCTACCCATCTGAATATTATTGTCGTAAAAATTTCCAAATAATAATATATCAGGCAGGCTATCATTATTTGCATTAACTACCACGGCGTCTTTAAAAGGGCTTAGTTGGGCAAGCCATGGTAACGGTACTGTAGAAAATCCCTGGTTTCCATTATTCAATAAAACTGAATTTGAGAAATAATCGGCTGTCAAAATATTTGACGACGTCAACTTATTTTCTGAAAAAATATCGTCGAGGGATGCTTTTGCAAAATCTTCTGCGTATAAAAATCTCTTTTTTATCAATGGTATTTGCTTTTGCAATTCATCCTTATTGGCAAAAGGTATCTCGTGGCCATCAACATAATAAGTGAGTACCTGCTCTTTTTTACCATTATCATCAAAATCGTTAAAATACAACCGTACGGGTTCTTCAGTTGAAGGGATGAGGCGGTTATTCAGTCCCTGGTTGCCTGCAATAATATCGGTATGACCATCTCCATTTATATCTACCGGTAACACAAAATTCCACCATCCTTTTTTATCTGTGAGCATTTGTTTTTTGAAACTTCCTTTTTCATTCATAAAAACACAAATACCGCCCCATTCCAATGAGAGAATCAAATCTTTGTACCCATCATTATCGAGGTCGTACCATATTGCATTTTTCACAAACCCAACTTTCGAAAGTTCCTGATTATATTTTTTAGTAACATCTTTAAAATGGCCATGGTGGTCATTTTCCAATAAGTAGGACTGAGGTACCTGGCCGTATTCCCATGGAACAGCCCTCCCGCCAATAAACAGGTCGGCATAACCATCGCCATTGAAATCATACGGCACTACACATGATGCGGTAAGGTATATACCGTCAAAGGCGTGCCCGGGATTTGTAAAATGTTCCTGCCCGTCATTGATGTACAGGCGGGGCTGGCGGAACCGGTCATTACCGTAATATTCATTACCACCCGTTGCGATCACAAGGTCTGTTTTACCGTCATTATTAACATCTACCCAACTTGCATCAACATCCTCGTAGGTGCTGTCATTATCCAAAGCAGGCTGATCAGATTTCTCAAATACCCCACCCTGTCTTTGAAAAAAGATAGCACTTTTATTACCTTTTGAAGACCCGATAAAAACATCATCCAACCCATCTCCATTTGCATCACCCACTGCGAGTGCAGGACCCTCACGGGACACCATAAATGGTATTAATGGTTCACGGTCAAATTCAACGAAAGGATTTTCTACATGCTTGAATGCCAGGTTTACTTTTTCCGTAACATCAATCATTTCCCTTGTCGGGTTTTTCCAATGGGTAGTCAGGCGTGAATAATCATATTGCGGAAGACCTGTCTTGTATTGAATTTTTATACGAGTCGTACCCGGATTCCATTGCACAGTTTGGTACGTATTGTCGGGCCATATCAATAAAATTGAATCTATTGTTGTTTTATCGAGTCCGATATGGACCGGGATTTCCATACTTGATTGAAAGCCTCTTACAGGATTTTTTTCATAAGTGCGGATTTCATTGCTGTCGTACACAATAACTTTTGACCCGACCGCATTTATATTTTTAGGTGGGCCCTGCAGCTTCATTTCCATGTAAGGTTTTACGACTTTATCATTGGTTGTGTTTTCGTAAACCACTGCATCATCATTAATATTATTTACAACCACATCGAGGTCACCGTCATTATCAAGATCAGCATATACCGCCCCATTTGAAAATGTTGGAGATGCTCCATCAATTTCATTTTGCATATCCTGGAACTTCGCATTTCCAAGATTTTTAAAAAATTTACTGGGCAACTTTATCTCCGGAAATTTATTACTCAAGGCCATGTCCCTTTCACCGACATTGCTGTTGCGGAGCTTTTCCTGGATCTCATCACTGGAAATATAATTTAAGTAATCCATATCATTCATCCGCTTGGGTATGCCATTGGAAATAAACAGGTCCTTTAAACCGTCATTGTCAAAGTCCATCCAAAGGGGCGCCCACGACCAGTCTGTAGCGGCGATGCCCGAATAAAGCCCGGTTTCACTAAACATTCCATTCCTCCTGTTCAGCTGAAGGTTGTTGCGCGTATACTGATAATTGTATCCATACCCGATCTTCATGTAAAAAGTGTTGTATTCGTCCTCACCTAAAGATCTTTTCAGGATATACGGATCAGCCGGAAGCATGTCCATTGAAATGATATCGGGGTATGCGTCATTATTGATGTCTCCAATATCAACCCCCATAGAAAACTGGCTGGTGTGCATTAGCCTGTTGGTAAGGTCTTCTTTAAAGGTCCCATTATGCTGGTTGATGTATAGATAATCATTTTCATGAAAATCATTTCCCACATATATATCGGGCCATCCGTCAAGGTCGATATCACCAACGCACAAGCCTAATCCATAGCTTATTGCAGAACTGTTAATAGTGGATTCTTTTGTTACGTCAGTAAATTTATTGTTACCATCATTCCGATACATCCTGTCCCCGGAAAGCGGGCTGTAAGTTCCAAGAAAATTATTCCTGGGGGCAAATGTGCCGTTTTGATGCACAGAATGGTTTAATAAAAACATATCGAGATCCCCATCCATATCATAATCAAAAAATGCAGCTTGTGTACTGAACCCGGAGAAATCCAGTCCATACTCATGTGCTTCATCTTTATAATAGGGAATCCCGTTTTTATCAATACCTTGGCAAATCAGTAATTGATTTTTACTGTGTAAGGGTTCATAGTCACCTACTTTGCATATATAAATGTCGGTTAAGCCATCATTATTAATATCTACAACAGAAACACCCGTCGACCAGCCACCATCTTGTGGAATTTTTGCTTCACTGGTAACATCTTTGAATTTTAATTTTCCCTGGTTCAGAAAAATTTTATTGTCTCCCTGGTTAGAAGAAAAGAACAGGTCAATAAGGCCGTCATTATTAAAATCCCCCGCACCTATTCCTGCGCCATTGTAGAAATACATGTATTTAAACATATTGAATTGCGCGGTAGGCGTAAGATTATTTGAGAAATTAAGCCCGGTCTTGGTATGGTCCATCACCTGGAACATCACCGGCGCATTATTCTGGTGTTTACACGATGAAAATAAAATCAACAGAAGAATTACAGATATAACCGGCAATTTCTTCTTTTGTTTGGATCTCATAATTTAAAATTCTTCATGCGGCCGGGCAGGGCTTTTCCTGGCCAGGCGGCGTAATCTTATAATTTCCTAAGCCTTTCTTTTAGTTCATACAATACAGGATATCCATCGTTTACAAGGAACAATAAATAGTTTTTATTAACCGAAGGGATTTCAATAATGTCTTTAACTTCTCCTTTTATTTCTAACCCTGACTGATCATAATCCAGCCGGGTAAAGCCGCCCTTATGATCATTGATGAGAATGTCACCATAACTTGCATCTAACCGGCCAAATTGCGGAGGGAATCCAAATTTATTTCCCCCTGTTACCAGGTCCATATAACCATCATTATTTATATCAACTTCCTTTATGGCATTTATAGACGAGGTTTGAACCATGGGTGGAAGTTTTTGAATTACAAATTGACCATTGCCCTTATTAAAAGCAATAATTGAAGATGGATAATTAAATTTCCTTACCAGGCATTTACCCAATACTTCTGCGGGGAACAATTCCTTCATCGTTTTTTTTGCGTATTCCGCGTGTTTTAAATTTTCTTTTTTCAATGAAGGGATCTGCTCCTGGATCTCATGTTTTAGAAAAACGGTTTTATCCACTCCATCTACAGTGCGGGTAAGTATCTTGTCAACTGTTCCATTATTATTAAAGTCATTGATCCATAATTTCACGGGATTTTGGGCATCAGGCTGCAGGTAAAAATTCTCACCTATGTTACCAAGAACTATATCCTGCCGGCCATCACCATCAATATCACCAACCACTATGGACTGCCACCATCCATACATGCTATCCAAATTTGTCTTCACTTCATTGAAATGATCTCTTTCGTAAGAAAAAATCCGCGGAGGCATCCATTCCCCGGCAATAATTAATTCTTTCCTGTTATCTCCTGAAACATCCGCCCACTGTGCACTGGTAACCATACCAATTGAAGCGATATCGGGATTCCTGGTTTTCGCTATATCTGTAAAATGCCCCGTACCATCGTTAACGAAAAGATAACTCGATGGAGCTAAGCCATAATCCTGTGGAACATTTCTTCCTCCCACAAATAAATCAACATCTCCATCACCGTCAAAATCATAGGGGATCGCCACTGAAATATTTGAATTATTATTAGGGAAGGCTGAAGCATCTAATGTAAAATTCCCCCGGCCGTCGTTTTTATACAGGCGCATTTGCATTTGCCGGCTTAGGGCAGGAAAGTTGTTTCCGCCCGGGCATACAAGCAGGTCTAAGTCATCGTCATGATCACAGTCAAAAAGCAATACGGCAACATCTTCAAAATCTGCAAAGTCATCAAACGCTTTTTCCGGCTTTTTTACAAATTCTCCGGAACGGCTTTGTAAGTATAATTGTCCTGCCTGGCCGGCAGCGCCGCCAATATAAATATCAGGCAGGCCATCTCCATTCACATCGCCAACCGCTGCCCTGGGCCCTTCCTTTGAAAGTATTTCGGGCAAATTACGTTCATAATAAAAATCATTATAGTCATCTTCCTTGTGTTTCTCAAATACGCTTTTTTCTGGTAAAAGTAATGGTGGAGGGAGTTTGCGCGCAACCGTATCGGGTAATAATTTATTCTTGTCAGATTGTTGAATTACCAGGACTGTATCAACCGGAACATTCGTGTAACGAAAGTACGACCTGTCGGGCCAGCTTATAAACATTGAATCTATTACATGGGCTGTTCCCAGGCCTATAATTTGTTTGTAGTCGACCGAAGATTGAAAGCCGCGTGCCGGCATAATTTCCCTTGTTAATACCTGGTTCCCGACATATAATTTTATCATGGCACCAATAGCAAAGGTATTTTTCCCTTTCCCTTTTAGCAGCACACCGATATAATTATTGTTACTTATTTCCCTGCTGTTATTTTTATATACAAAAGATTTCTGGTTAACATTGTTTACAATGAGATCCAGGTCTCCATCATTATCAAGGTCGGCATACGCTGCTCCATTAGAGAAGGAAAGCTGGGTAAAGCCCCACGCTTCCCCGATATCCTCAAATTTCAGGTTGCCCAGGTTTTTGAAAACTTTGTTAAGTAAAGGATTTACGGGAATATGCGCCAGTACTTTATCGACACCTTCCTTTTCGCCCGTCAGCACCATTTTCTGGATAACGTCGTTCGCAAAAAAATCCATGAAATCAAGGTTGGTAACATCCTTGTTTACGCCATTGCATACATAGATATCACTTAGCCCGTCATTATCTGCATCAAAGATCAAATTTCCCCATGTCCAGTCGGTGGCTGAAATACCGCTATAATTTCCAATTTCCGAAAATGTGCCATTTTTGTTATTTAGCTGCAGACAATTCTTCATGAACTGATGATAAAAGCCAGATTTCACTTTGCTGTTGTAGAAATCTATATTATCAAAAGAGCCCAGGGTCTTCAGCCGGTAATCGTCTCTTGGCAGCATGTCGGTAGTAAATATTTCCGGGTAGCCGTCGTTATTAAGATCTACCACATCCGTACCCATGGAAGACATACTGATGCTTTGAATACTTTCTTCCAGTTCATCCCTAAATGTTCCATTTTTTTGGTTGATATATAAGTAATCCTTTTCGTAGGAATCGTTGCCCACATAGATATCAGGATACCCGTCGTTGTTAATGTCGGCGATGCTTACACCCAAACCAAAACTTATCAGGCTGCCATGAATACCTGCGGCCTGCGTAACTTCTGTAAAATGACCATTATCATTCCGGAATAAATGGTCTCCGCCACCTTTCAAAAATTTAGCCACGGGCCATAGTGAATCAGGAAGATCCCTCCGGTTTGCATTATTCAGGGTATTGATAGGCATGGGACTGTTATTAATCATAAAACAGTCCAGGTCTCCATCCATGTCATAATCAAAAAAAGAAACCTGTGTAGTATATGCTGAAATATCCAGCCCGTATTTTGCAGAAGATTCTGTAAAAGTGAGGTCGTGATTGTTGATGTACAATTTGTTTCTCCTGTTGCCTGTATGCATGTGCCCGGAATTGGATACGTAGATATCAAGCCAGCCATCGCCGTCAACGTCTGCGAAAGTGACGCCGGTACTCCACATACTGTCTTGTTTTAACCCGGCCTTTACAGAAATATCTTCAAACTTTAAATTACCCTTGTTAAGGTATAATTTATTATCTCCCATGTTGGAAGTCATAAATACATCCGGCAGCCCATCATTATTGATATCCCCGATAGCAACCCCCGCCCCATTATAAAAATTGCGAAAAAGAAAACTATTATCAAGCTTGTTATCCTCCACTTTATTTTCAAAATCTATACCCGAATCTTCTACCAACTGGAACAACGGCTTATTGATTTTTTTAGAGCAGGAAGTGAAGAACAAGAAGAGAGAAATAAAAAAAAACTTTAAAAATGACTTCATCATTCAAATGATTATGATATTAAGTACGGGCTAAAATATACAGGTTGCAAAGGTAATTGATTGATTACGCAACTATCTTATCAAATACGGGGGATTTACACTTCAAAATAAAAAAATTATGGGTGTTCAACTATAAAATATACAAGCATTGGCTGCAGGCGATGTATTACCGATATCAGGTAATGCAATGCTTTGATTATTAGACGGACCGTTAGAAGCGGGCCTATGTTCAGTATTAACATACGTACCGCACCCATTTAATTAACCGCCACTTCAATTCCACAAATTTCACCGCCAAGTGGATGTGGTCCTACAATTTGCGGCACCAATGTATAGATTCCCTTTGCGACCGGGGTACCACTTCCCGCAAGCGTTACATATTGTGTACCAGTTGTTGTGAAGGTTCCGGAGTATGAAAATTCCATTCCATCAACTGTAGTTGTTGCAACAGTGAAATTTCCTGCGACAGACACATATACGCGGATATCAACGCTGTTGGAATTATCTAATGGCGTATTGGCAGTGTAGGCGCCAGCCAAAGTATAAATACACGGAGAAGTGGTTCCAAAGCCAGATTCTAAAACATAGGTAGCCAAAATTCCATTGTCTACAACAGACAGGTTAAAAGTGCAACCGGCACCAAGTGAGGAGGATGGGGTAAAAGTAAGATTTCTTGCCAGTTCGGGTATCCCGGTTCCAGCCAGGGTAACCATTTGATTACCGGTGCTTGTGAATTTACCGGAATCTGAAAAGGATATTCCATCAAGGGTATCCGTTTTTATCAAATAATCCCCGGTTTCAGTAACATTCACATATATTACTACATTATTGGTACTTATCATGGCGCCCCCCGGATTGTACGAACCGTTAATAATCGCATTGGTACACCTCCCGGGCGATCCTTGTAAGGTAAAAGCAGCCATTGGCGGAGGTCTCTTAGCTATATTAACAGCAAAACTACACCCTGCGCCTACGGGAGGAGTAAAGGTAAAGGAGCCCGTTGAAGAAGGCGTACCACTTCCCACCAGTGTAATGGTTTGCGGCCCTGTAACAGTGAAAGTACCCGATCCCGAAAAGCTGATGCCACCGGCAAAATTGGTCGCTAAAGAATACGTACCAACCGTAGTAACATTTACAGACAATTGAACCATATTACCTGGTGTGAGTTTAATGCTTTCATAGTAGGTGCCTGAAATATTACTACCGGCGCAATTGCCACCGGCACCGTTTAACGTATATACCGCAGTGCCAGTAACTGTGACATTCGGGATCCCACCTTCATAACTGTACTCCTTTTGGCAAGCTGAGAAAAAAACACTAACCAACGCGATCAACAAAAGAACTTTTACAAATAAGGTGGATTTTCTCATGCAGGAATATTCAATATTGGCTGGCTGCGAAAGGCGTTAAGCCCGGTTTATCCTAATGAATATTTACAAATTTTTAGCTTGAAACAGTTCATTTATTATTTAAAACTAACAAAAAAAGACTGCTTTTAGGACAGCCTCTCTTTGTAAGATTAACAATTTCTATATTATAAAATATTAGTATCCAGGATTTTGCGTCAGGTTTGGATTCGCTGCCAATGCCTGGTTAGGAATCGGGAATAATAGATTTTTTGGATCGTCAGTTGGTTTGTATTGCCATATATTAAGATACACACCGAAACGAAGTAAATCAGTTCTCCTAGAACTTTCCCAATAAAATTCCCTGCCTCTTTCAGCAAGCAATGTTTTTGGATCTTCTACATTTGCAGTATTTACCAGTGGTATTGGTGTTGGCAATGCCGGTGCATTCCTGGCTGTTCTCAGGTCGTTGATTGCTGTAAATGCTGTAGCATCGGCGGGGTTAATCCTTAGTTTTGCCTCGGCAACCATTAATACCACATCAGGATACCTGAAAATCATAAAATCATTATTTGACGGGCCGCCATAAAATGCGTAATCCGGAACATATTTAACTACACGGATACCCGTTACTTCAAGATTACTACCATTTTCAATCATATCTGACGCGATTGCCGGAGTATAGGCCAGCGGAAATCCCTTTCTGTCTTTAAGGGCTACTTTGTTTTCGTTGTATTGTTGGCCTACCAAAAATCCGGGCCTGATCCCCGATGTAACGGTGGATAGACTATCAGATTTTACCCTTCCGCCCAGCCTCATATCTGTTATTGTTAATGTGTCAGCATGGTCATAAACCGTTGGAGTGGCAGTAGTATTGAAACTGTTATAAAAGTCACTGATGGTAGTAAACCCGTTCCATCCTGCGTTTGGATTATTAGGGGTATAGCTGTTATAATGCAAGGTCATATTCCAGCGAGCCTCAACCCCGGCATGGTTGGTAGCTACACCTCCGGTATTGGGATAAAGGAAAATTGCTTCTTTTGCACTATGATTTTCTGGCTTAAAGTTTGAAAAATAATTAGCTTCATAGCTGTATTTATTACTACTGATGATATCAGAACCAAGTGTAACAACTTGTGCAAGGTCACCCGGATCAAAAGTTGGTGAGGCGGGGTTTAAGATGACTCCTTTCTGAAGATAACACTTCATCAGTAATACTTTAGCAACATCTTTATTCATAAGAGCCGGGTTTCCAGGATCTGGCAAATCAGGCAATGAAGTAACGATATCGTTGATTACAGAATCAATACCTTCTTTTCCGTTTCTTACAACAGGCGCAAGCAATAAGTTGTCACCGGGGTTTCTAATCGGGTATTGCCCGTATAAATCCAAAAGATAGAATAAAGCAAATGCCCTTAGCACTTTTGCCTGTGCAGCCTGGGGCTTGGTTGGGTTAAAGGTCAGCACATTGGTTGCATCAAAATTCAATTTATTGAGGCTATTGAATGTAGCTAAAATCTGGCCATGATCCGCATTCCAGTTGTGATTGTGAACGACTCTCCAAACACCATTATCATCCCAGTCACCACCTCTTGTGGGCACCAGGGATTCATCAGTTGAATTCTCTTCAAGAGAGAAAAGCTGATCCTGTGCTGTTAAAAAAGTCAAATCGGCATAAGCACCACTAAGCAACAGCGCAGGCCCGGCAGTTCCAAAGGAGGCAGTAACCTGGGCATTCGTGAGTGTGCTTTGAAGCTTTTCGTTCAATTTGGTACAGCCTAACGCTACACCCATCACTATAAAGAGTAATGCAAATTTTGCTATTTTCTTATATTGTATCATTATCTAAAAATTTAATATTAATTATAACGAAAAGTTTAGCCCAAGAGTAAGTGTTCTTGGTGTGGGATAAGGAATGTATTCGATTGATCGCGAAGGATAATTATTTTGACTCTTATCAATATTTACTTCAGGGTCAAATCCGCTAAACTTAGTTAATACAAACAGGTTGCTTCCTGTAATATAAGCGTTTACATTTTTAAGGTATTTACCTGCATTACCCAAATTATACGTGATCGTTACGTTCCTGAGTTTCCAGTAATTACCGTTTTCAAGAAAACGGTCTGATGCTTTTGCACCGCTGGAAGGTTTTTCAGCAGAATTATATGCTTTCAGGTCAACGTTTCTTCCCTGGGCAATACCAGCAAGATTTGTTACGGCTGTAGCAGTATTGTTATAAATCATGTAGCCAAACGAACCTCCCATATTGATACCTAAAGTTAATTTTCCATGTCTCAACGACGTACTCAAACCTGCTATATAGTTTGGATTTGGATCACCGGCAATTCCAGGATCGTCGGAAACAATTTGATTTCCGTTTTGATCAAACCCACTGAAATGTTTCAGATAATATACGTTTACCGGTTGACCGTTAGTGAAAACCTGTGCAGTAGTTCCCGACACCCCCTGGCCTGTCACCTGGCCAGTTTGAATCAGTAGGTTTTTACCGGAGTTCGGATCGGTGAAATTTTTAACTTTGTTTTTATTGTAGGCAAGGTTACCACTTACTTCCCAGGTAATTTGCTTGTCTTGCAATATTGTAACTGCCAAATATCCCTCAATACCGGCGTTCACCAAATGTGCATCCGGCAAATTCAGGAATGAGGTAGAATTCGGTGCGGGCTGAATGGCATTGGTTGCGAAAAGTAAATTACTTGTATTCTTGTTATAATAATCTATAGAACCATTGACCTTACCCTTTGCAAATGCAAAGTCAACACCTGCATTGAATTGTTTTGAAGTTTCCCATTTCAAATCAGGATTGCCATTAACGGTTTGATTGATTGTGTTGAATGATCCAAGGTTGAATTGTTCCCTGGAAGCTCCAGCCGGAAATTCCTGGTTACCGGTAGCTCCATAAGATATACGCAGGCCGAGGTTAGAGAACACCTTACTTCCCTGCATAAAGCTTTCATTGCTAACCTGCCATTTAAACGCTCCTGATGGGAAATATCCATATTTATTATTCTTACCAAATTTGCTGGATCCATCGTCCCTTATTGTACCTGTGATGAAATACTTGTCCATATAATTGAAGGTAAGCCTGGCAAAAATGGATTGTAATTCTGCAGTTGGGTCAACGAAGGAAGTGTAAGGATTTTGAGTTTTTGCGTTTTGTAAGTTACTGGTATAAAGGCCCGGAACTCTATTGGTTTCAGTGAGGTTTGTATTAAATCCTGCAGCCGAAATAAAAGATCCCTTGGCATTTCTCTTATAATATTCAAAACCTGCCAGGGCATCAACAGATAGGTCTTTAGTTACGTTGGCAGTATAATTAAGTGTATGGTCAATGATTTGCGTGAACAAATTCTGTTGCAGTACAGCAGCAGCTCCCGTTCCGCCTGTAAAACTGGGCAACCATCCGTCAAGGTTGATATAACGTGCGCCAGTTCCATAATTCAATCCATATAAGAACTTATACTGCAGGTTGGGTAATATTTTATAAGTAGCTGAAATATGACCGAGGATTTCGGTAACATTTGTATTATCATTAAGTGCATCGATTTCCGCCAATGGATTTCCAGAACCGGTAGTAGGATAGTTGTATACCCCATTTATTTTAAACGGATACGTGGGATCCCATTGTAAGGCTGCACTCATCAGACTTCCTGTAGATCCTGAGCTTCCACCTATCGGAGAAAGTGCTTCACTAAAATTGGCACCAATGAAACCGAATTCGATAGCGAGCTTGTTGTCGAGGAAGTTATACTGCCCATTAAATGAAGCAAGGTATTTCTTCAAAGAAGATTTTTTTATAAAACCCTGGTTATCTGATGCGAGGAATGATGCCCTGAACTTTCCATTGTCATTCCCGCCACTCAGCGATATAGAATAGTTTTGGGTTATTTTACTTTGGGTTACTTCTTTCATTGCGTCTACGTCCTGTCCACCGTTGTAGGCGCCCTGGAGACTATCTGATAAACCATATTTCTTTAATGCAGAAAGGAATTGAGACCTGCTTAAGATTTCAAATCTTTTCATATAACCCATATAATCACTGAAGTTTACACCAACATCAACTTTCATCGGCCCGGAATTTCCCTTTTTGGTTGTTATGATAACAACACCATTTGCACCCCGTGAACCATAAATAGCCGTTGATGATGCGTCTTTTAAAACGTCTATCTGGGCAATATCATATGGATTAATAAAAATAAGTGGATCAGAATTGGCAGTAGTACCAAATGCCGTTGAACCACCGGGACGGGCAGTACCTCCATCTAAAATAACACCATCCACAACATACAACGGAGCTGCACCAGCCCTGATTGAAGAACTACCTCTTATTTGAACGGTAGTCGCAGCACCAGGTTGACCACTGGTATTGGTTACCTCTAACCCGGGAACCTTATTTTGAAGGAGTTGATCAGGTGAGTAAATAACGCCCTGGTTGAAGTCTTTCGCCTTAATTGATGATACGGCGCCTGTTAAATCTTTTTTCCTGGCTGAGCCATATCCGATAATAACGACATCGGTCAACGCCTGGGAAGAACTTTGTAATATAACTTTGACACTGGAAAGCTGGGAAACATCAACTTTTTGGGTTTCAGATCCCACATAACTAATTTGAAGTACAGACGCCTTGCCGGGAACATTAATGGAGAAAGTACCATCAGCTGCAGTTCTAACACCAGTCTTTTGTCCAACAACTGTCACAGAAGCGTCACCCAGCGGAGTCCCTTCATTTGAGGTTACTGTACCGGTAACGGTCCGTTGCTGTGCCATAGTTTGTACGAGACAAAATAGCATAACAAGACCGCTTAGCAGAAATTTTTTTCTCATAATCAAGTAATTAAGTAGTGTGTTAATGTTTATTTAACATGTAATTTACACACATTTGTTAAATAAATCTCATTTCGAAAAAAAAAACTTGAAAAATTTACTTTTGGAAAACAATTGAAAAATTGGTCATCCCTGGCATTTTTCAAAAGATTCCTCTTTACCTGCTTTACTTATCGCTAAAACCGCTTGAAAGGATGCCAGGATAAAAGTCCGGTGTCACAAATCCGATGTTTTTATCTTGAAAATGAGGATTAATTACCTGTGTAAATTCTTCATGAGATTGTATACCCTTGTTGAAAGCTCCCGGAGTCTTGGGCGCACCTGTTCCTCAGTAACCGGAGTGAAAATTGAAATTATATATCGGATCTTACCATCTTCAACGATCCCAACGTCATTGGTAAAGAAACTCCACCAGCCCGTTTTATGGTAGAACATTGCATGGCCGGGTAAGCCTGTAGAAAGTTTGGACGTATCCAATTGCCGGCCCAGCAAAGCTTTCATTTGCATGCTTACCCAGGGGTTTAATAAGTCATTCACATAAATTTTATACATAAAATCTGCAGCATGGAGCGCACAGGTTTCGGTACTTTTAACGGTATCATAACCAGGGTCTTCAAATTTCCTGTTTAAAAATTTACGGGTTACTTCACTGCCCCGCCATCCATTCAATTGAATCGTTCTATTGATGCTATCGCGTGTGGCAATATCGATGAGGCAATTTGCGGCAGAATTATCGCTCCGTGTTATCATCAGGTCCAAAAGATAATTTACGGTAACCGTATCACCATTTTTTAAAAGTGGCCGGGGATCGTAACTTATTTCCCTTGATCTATCTACATCATTGGGCGACTTTACTACGACCTGCTTAAATAAAGAAAACCCCCCATTACTGACCTGTCTTAAAATCTCCATGGCCACATACATTTTATATACAGAGGCCGGGTAAATAAAGTTATCAAAATTGACCCCGCCAATAACCGGTTTTTTTGCGTTGAGGTCAATTACAGCAAAAGAAATTTTTTCCATTCCATCTTCGCCTGCATCCCAGGTACTGTCCAGCCCTACATCATGAACTATAGTGGTAAGGGAATCTGTAAAACTCCTTCGCTCATGGAAATAAGAGGGTACGCTGGCTTGCCCGTCTACCAATAGATTCCTGCAAAATATTAATAAGATTAAGACAGCGAATTTCATGGTTCAATATTCAATATTCATGGTTTACAATTCGGGGGTTATTTATATACCAGTCTCCTGCTACCCGGTCGTTATTTTGTTTTTTTCAATAAAATCAGCCAGCATTTTGCCGGTTTGGCTGTGTAATTTATTTTTAAAAAAAGTTGTTCCGCCTAATAACCTGCCCTTCCAGCCCATTGCCTGTGCCGCCCATCTGTGCAAGTCAAAACTATCGGTATGTTTTATTATCCTGGAATCTTTGAATTCAAACACTGCACTTACTATGTTGTGTACTTTTCTCCCTGTTTTGGTGAAGCTATACCAGGCTTCCCAATGAGCAGAGCCTTTCTTCAGGGAAGCGGATATATCTGAAAACTCAATTCTCAGATCTGTGGCATTTTTACAAAGCATTCTCCACATGGCCTTTGCATCGTCACCATTTAATTCACCAAAAGCGGGATCTGAAAAAATTACATTATCATGGTAGCACGATACCATTGTTTCAGCATCTTTCTTTTGAAAAGCGGTGTAAAAAGTATCTATCAAATTTTTCATTGGATTTATCATAGCATTTTATTTTCGATGAAAGCTTCACCTCAACCCAGGCACATCATGGTACCAGGAAGCTAAATTACGCCGGGCAAACGTATAGCGCTTTTCTGAATTGACCTAAAGCCCGGTGAAGTTGTATAAAACAACCATACTCCTCGCACATACGCAGCCCATTAATACCATTACCAGTATTATGCGGGAGATTTCATTACATTACCAAACGGTTGATCAGGCACTATTATAGACTTCTCCACTTCCCGGATCAATATAAATAATTGAGTTCTCCTGGAAACGCACAAAAAATCTGACCCCTATTTCAACTGGATCCTGTGCCGATCTCCTGGCTATTACCGTTTGGTTGTTTAAGGAGAAGTAAATCAATTGCTCATTCCCCATATTTTCAAACGCTGTTACCTCCAAAATAATTTCCCCGGGATTTCCATTTCCCTGTTCAGAAATAATTAAGTTTTCGGGCCTCACACCTTGTTATTTCTTTTAAAAGTTTCAGCCGCTTGCAAATAATTGCTGTACGTTTTTGGCGGCTGAATATTATTGGCGGCAAAGAGTTTTTTATTATAAATGGTCATAATAGGATTTGCTTTCCATGGTACCTGGTAAATATGCCCGTCTGACGATGTAATTTCTTTTATGACATTGCTGTCACACCGGTCGTGTATAAATTCTAAAAAGCCTTGTAATGTATCGAGTGGAATTAAAACCCCTGCGTGCGCGTACATTTCAACATTACCCTGCCACATGTTTGCATAAATATCAGGTGCTGTTTTTCCAATCACTGCAGCGAGAATAACTTCTTCGCTGGACTGACCTTCAGGTATTGGCTGCATATGCACCGGTGTAGCGGAATGCGTTTGATTCCATGCTCCGGTTATTTTAGTACAAAGTTTTATTTCCTGGTTATTATTTGAACACCAGAATACCAATTCCTTATTTTTTTCTCCTGCACTTTTGCATGAGCCTATAAGACATAATACAACCGCAATCCAGGAATATCTTAAACGCAGGAACATATGGATTCAAATTAGCGAATGCGGGTGATATATAATCAAATTACTCTTTTATCCTAAAAAGGAATAAAAAAACCCCTGCAGGTTTTGAATTACTGCGGGGGTGTTCAAATTAACAAACCCTTAAAAATTTCGCGTGTATTTTGATTAACGCACAGCTTATATTTTCAGTTGAAAAAAAGTATCCTGAGACCCCGGCCCATAAATATTTACCAACCGTCTTCCAGGCCTGGATCTCACGCAAAGTGTATTCCATTCAAAAAAAACCTGCAGTGAAGACCCCAGCCCGCCACTATAGTGTAATTCGTTGAATTCTTGTAATCGGTGAAAAAAAACTTCCTGTACAAACTCACAGGCTCTTAATCCTGATATTTTTGAACCAAACATCTTCTCCATGATCCTGCAAAGAAATTTTTCCATTTTTAAAAGTCCCAAAAGCCGGCATTTCTTTAAACTTACTGATGGCGACCATTTTCTTCCAGTTTTCGTCCCATAAATTTGTTGACAATGTATGTTCGCCGTTCATATAGAAATCAAGTTTGCCCTTTACCGATACTATTTCTACCTGGTTCCACTCTCCCTGAGGTTTTACAGCTTCTTTAGATGCAAGCAGGTCATACAAGTCACCGGCCCGGTGTGAATAAAGTTTGCCATCACTGTGCCCTAATTTTGTAGGAGTACCGTTATCCAAAACCTGCATCTCCAGGCCGGTATTATAGGTATCGGGATATTTCACTGTATCCTCATGGATATAAAAAATGATCCCGCTGTTTCCATGTTGCCCTATTTTCCACTCGAGCTTTAAATCAAAATTGTCATATTCGTTATTACTGACCAGGTCCCCACCTTCCCCGGGAGAAAGTTTATCTTTAGCTTCAGCGTCAAGGTAAATGGCGCCATCCTTTACATTCCATGCTTTGCTGGCATATGGCCTCCCATAGCTATGCCATCCGTTGGTTGACTTACCGTCAAATAACAGCTTCCATCCACCGGATTTTTCTTTGTCGGATAATGCATTGTCAGTATTTATAGTATTTCCCTGTGTAAATGCGGAACCACCACATAGGATAGCTGCCAATAAAAGAATAGTTGTTCTGCGCATGATAATCATTAAATTTAAATGAATCGAAATGAATTCTAACAAAGTTAAATCATGTAATCAGGCAAGGCCCAAAACGGCGTTGATCAGCTTGTCGTCTTTGGCAGTGCCGGCGAAATCATCAAATGCTTTTTCTGTTACCCTTATAATATTGTTTTTGATAACCTGGGCGCCTTCTTTCGCACCATCTTCAGGATGCTTGATACAACACTCCCACTCCAGTACAGCCCAACCAGGATAATCATACGCAGTAAGCTTGCTGAATATCCCTTTAAAATCCACCTGCCCGTCACCCAATGAACGAAAGCGACCCGCCCTGTCAATCCAGTTTTGATAGCCTCCATATACACCTTGCTTGCCCGTGGGATTAAATTCGGCATCCTTTACGTGGAAAGCCCTGATGCGTTCATGGTAATTATCGATATAAGCAAGGTAATCGAGGCATTGCAGAACAAAATGTGACGGATCAAATAAAAGGCATGCCCTCGCATGATTGTTCACTTCCTTTAAAAACATTTCATAAGTTATACCGTCATGAAGATCTTCACCAGGATGAATTTCATAACACACATCCACGCCATTTTCGTCAAATACATTTAATATGGGTAACCAACGGCTGGCCAATTCTTTGAAACCAGTTTCCACCAGGCCTGCGGGCCGCTGAGGCCACGGGTAAACCATAGGCCAGAGCAAAGCGCCACTAAAAGTGGCATGGGCTGTTAATCCCAGGTTTTTTGAAGCACGAGCGGCAAAATTTAGTTGCTCAACCGCCCATGCGGTCCTTGCTTTTGAATTGCCATGTACTTCTTTGGGCGCGAAGCTATCAAATACCTGATTGTATGCCGGGTTTACCGCTACCAGTTGTCCCTGGAGATGCGACGATAGTTCCGTGATCTCCAGCCCGCATTCATTTACGAGCCCTTTCAATTCATCTGCGTATGTTTTGCTTTCGGCAGCCTTTTTCAAATCAATACATCGCGGGTCCCATGTCGGAATCTGTATACCCGTAAAACCCAGCCCTTTTGCCCATTGGCAAATACTCTTCATTTCATTAAATGGTGGTTTATCGCTGAGGAACTGGGCTAAAAAAATCCCCGGGCCTTTAATTGTCTGCATTTGATTTTAATTTTGTTAGGGGTGTATAGATTGACGATATGATTGTCAACAATAAAAGTAATTCTGAAGAATATTTATACGACATAATCTGTCCACTTCTCACCCGATTTACCCGAGGCAACTACATTTTCTATAAATGCCATTCCACGGATACCCTCATCAACTTTCGGGAAATCGAGCATTTCTTTTGTTGGCTCCGTGCCTTCCAGTTTTGATAGTAAGGTAAGTGCGAAATTGCGGTAAATGTTTCCGAAAGCTTCGAGGTAGCCTTCGGGATGGCCACCGGGCGTTCTGCAATTTTGGGTGGCAAAGCTGCTCAAAATATGGGTATAATTGGCACCGGCCCGTAAAATCTGCGCAGGTTCATCCAGCCATTTTACGATAAGTGTATTAGGTTCCTGCTGTGCCCATTCAAGGCCGCCTTTCTCACAATAAATCCTAAACTTCAATGCATTTTCTTCCCCTGCCGCCACTTGTGAAGCCATTAATGTTCCGGAGACATCGTTTTCAAATTTTAATAGAACACTCCCATCATCATCGAGTGCTCTTCCTGCAACCATAATATTTAAATCGGCACAAAGCTTCGTGATTTTCAAACCGGAAACATATTCGGCGAGGTGGGCAGCATGGGTTCCTATATCGCCCATACAACCTGCTTTCCCTGATTTTTTTGGATCGGTCCTCCAGGCTGCCTGTGCATTGCCTTCTCTTTCAGACAATTTACTTAACCAGCCCTGGAAATATTCAACTGCAATTTTCCTGGGTTTTCCCAATGCGCCACTTTGAACCATTTGCCTGGCTTGCTTCACCATTGGATATCCTGAATAAGTATGCGTAAGGCATAACTGCAGGCCCGTTTCATCTACTTTCTTTTTCAATTCTTTTGCTTCTTCAATTGTAAAGGTCATTGGTTTTTCGATCACTACATTAAAACCATTATCAAGGGCCATGATCGCAGGCGCAAAATGAGCAAAGTTTGGCGTTACAATGGTAATAAAATCTATACGGTCTTCAGCCGGCAAAGTACTTTCCTTCTTGATCATTTCATCATAAGTAAGGTAGGTCCGGTCCCCGGGAAGAAAAAGCTCCTTGCCTGAGGCCGTAGCAATCTCGGGGTTGATACTTAAAGCGCCACAGCATAGTTCGATCAGCCCATCCATATTGGCAGCTTTGCGATGGATAGCACCAATGAATGCATCCTTGCCACCACCAACCATTCCCATTCTTAATTTTCTTTTCATGATTGTTATTTACTGGTTACTTGAAAAAATATTTAATATTACAGGAATTTTATTCTTAGAAAAAATAATTTTAGAAGAAAAAAAAATTCGCAGAAAATAATAATTGTTTTAGTTAACAATTTATATTTTAAATAAGTACATTTAAACTTTACATTTCAAATTAAACTATTGCCTGTTATGAATTCAATTAGCCGCAATAAACTTTTTATTGCATCATGCCTTGCGCTTTTAGTTACTTCTCTTTCATTTGGAATTCGTGCCGGAATTCTAAACAGGCTCGGCGTGCAATTTAATTTAAACGCTTCCGAATTAGGAACGATCACTGCCACCGCTTTCTGGGGCTTTCCACTGGCAATTATTATAGGTGGCTTCCTGGTGGATATTATTGGCATGAAGCGCTTACTTGTCCTTGCATTTCTGCTGCACCTGCTGGGGATCATATTGACAATTTTTGCAGGTGGTTTTGCGAGCCTGTTTATCTCAACATTATGTATTGGCCTTGCAAATGGTACAGTGGAGGCAGCTTGCAATCCGCTGGTAACTTCATTGTTCACCAATAATAAAACTACCAAGCTGAATCACTTTCACCTGTGGTTTCCAGGCGGTATCGTAATCGGCACCTTACTGGTCTATTTTTTAGACAAGATTAATATCCAGGGCGTAAATATGTGGCAGGTTGAAGTTGGTTTGATGCTGGTACCGACATTAATTTACGGGTTCCTGTTTTCAAAACTTCATTTCCCGGTTACTGAAAGGGTGTCCTCCGGTATTTCATCTTCAGAAATGTATAAATCATTGCTGAATCCCCTGTTTATTATTATGATTATTTTAATGTTTGGTACAGCCATTACTGAATTATTCACCGGTCAATGGATGGATCTCTTATTAAAAAATGTTACCGACAATGCAATTCTGCTTTTAACGATAGAAACGGGGATAATGGTTGTAGGTCGTGGATTTGCAGGGCCTGTAGTTAAGCAATTCTCACCTGCGGGCGTATTATTGTTCTCAGCCATTTTATCGGCTTTGGGGCTATATATGCTTGGCCATTTTACCGGCAATATGTTATTTGCAGGTGCCTTGATTTTTGGAATCGGCGTATGTTATTTTTGGCCAACGATGCTTGGGTTTGTATCGGAGAATTTGCCAAAAACAGGAGCCGTGGGATTAAACCTGATGGGGGGCGCGGGTATGTTTGCGGTATCAGTATACATGATTTTCATGGGTGGATATTACGATAAGCTATTGGCGAATAAGTTACCCGCCGGTGCAGAAATGATTACTTATGCAAATGCTGCACCCGGATCTGAGATGGCAAATACATTAAATGAAGCAAGGAAAGCAGCAGGGCCTGAGATAATAAACGCTACGCTAATGATCCCGATCTTCCTTACTTTTGCTTTTATTATTTTAAATTTTTATATGCGGAAACGCGCACCGAAGGCCTTACAGCCTGTTTAAGGCGCAAATAATTGAACAGTTCTTAGCATTGTAATCCCCGGCAATTTATCGCTTTAGCTGGTGAAATTTTATGCCTGGTTCAACTGGCTTTCATATTGTTTTGAATGTTGATCTTGAATTCTTTTACGTTAAAAAGTTTATTTATAATATACTAAGAATATCATGATACCATAATATTTGTGAATGTTTAAAAAATATTTTGCATAAATAATTTCCTGAATTCAAAACATAGTACATTTAATCGATAATTAGTACGGTTAATAACTGGCAATGAAATTAACGACACGGTTGCAGCTCTCTTTTATGATGTTCCTTGAATTTTTTATATGGGGAGCATGGTTTGTAACATTAGGAACATTTTTGACCAGCAACCTGAACGCTTCGGGTGCACAAAGCGCGTCTGTATTTTCTACACAATCCTGGGGAGCTATTATTGCGCCTTTTATTATCGGACTGATTGCGGACAGGTTTTTCAATGCCGAAAAGATCCTGGCCATACTACACCTGGCAGGTGCCGTACTGATGTACCAGATGTATAGCGCCACAGCGATATCCGCGTTTTATCCATACGTATTGGCATACATGATCTTATTTATGCCCACCCTTGCATTGGTAAATTCAATTTCTTTCAATCAAATGAGTGATCCCGAAAAAGAATTTTCGAGCATCAGGGTTTTGGGCACGATAGGTTGGATCGTTGCAGGATTGCTGATCAGTTATCTTTTTCACTGGGATGCAGAAGAGAACCTGAAACAGGGTTTATTGAAAAATACCTTCTTAATGGGTTCTGTGGTATCACTGATCCTGGGGCTGTTTAGTTTCACACTACCTAAAACACCTCCGAAAGTTGCACCCGGCACAAAAATCAGGATTTCAGATATTTTGGGCCTGGATGCCCTGAAGTTATTGAAGGACAGAAATTTCGCATTATTTTTTATAGCTTCTATTCTCATCTGCATTCCCCTGGCGTTTTATTACCAGAATGCCAATCCGTTTCTTTCAAATATCGGCGTGGAGAATCCAACGGGGAAAATGACAATAGGGCAAATATCTGAAGTGCTTTTCCTGTTAATGCTGCCCGTTTTCTTTACAAAATTCGGATTCAAAAAAACCATATTGGTGGGCATGCTCGCCTGGGCAGTAAGGTATGCGTTATTTGCTTTTGGAAATGCCGGCGAGCTAAGCTTTATGCTGATCTTGGGAATTGCATTGCACGGAATATGTTATGACTTCTTTTTTGTATCCGGGCAAATTTATACGAACGCCAAAGCCGGGATAAAATACAAAAGCGCTGCCCAGGGACTTATCACGCTCGCAACTTATGGAGTAGGCATGCTTATTGGATTCAAAATTGCGGGTTTAATAACCGATTCGTATACACTTTCAGAAAAGGTCTTTAACTGGAAAATGATATGGATCATCCCATCGGCGATAGCACTGGTTGTATTTTTATTATTTTCAGCCTTCTTTAATGATAAAAATGAAAAAACGCCTGATCAAAATTTGAATCTTTAAAATATGGGAATACATCAAAGCAGGAGAACAGTACTTAAAAATATCGCCCTGGGTACAACAGCAGCTATAGCGGCCCCGGCAATATCTTTCGCAAAAAATTTTGACAAAGAAAAACAGGATCAATTGAAAGGCAATATCAATCATTCGGTCTCCAGGTGGACCTATAATTATCTGTCGTTAGATGAATTGTGCATTGCCGTTAAAAAAATAGGATTCAATGCCATTGACCTTACAAAACCTAATGAGTGGCCGGTTCTTCAGCAACATGGTATCTACAGTTCCATGTGTTATACCGGCGGTGACAATAACCTGAACAATGGATTGAACAATCCAGTTTATCATGAGCAACTCGTCAAAGAATACCTGGAAGTGATACCGATCATGGCAAAAGCAAAATACAAAAATCTTATTTGCTTTACCGGTCAGCGCAAAGGGATGGATGATGAAACGGGAATGAAAAATTGTATCACCGCATTGCAAAAGATCTTACCCACTGCTGAAAAAAATGGGGTTACAATGGTGATGGAACTTTTGAATAGTAAAATTGACCATAAGGATTATATGTGTAACCATACTGCATGGGGAGTAGAGTTGTGCAAGCGGGTGAACTCCGAAAATTTTAAGCTGTTATACGACATATATCACATGCAAATCGAAGAAGGTGATATAATAAGAACGATCAAGGATAACTACCAGTATATTGCTCATTTTCATACCGGCGGTATTCCCGACAGGCATGAGATCAATGAGACCCAGGAACTGTATTACCCCGCAGTTATGAAAGCCATCGTGGAAACAGGCTACAAGGGGTATGTTGCGCAGGAATTTGTGCCGACAAGAGCAAATAAATTAGATTCTTTGGAAGAGGCGATTAAAATTTGCGATGTATGAATAAGTGCATAGTTTATAGCTGGGGAGTGCCACTAAACCTTCTAAACTTCCTAAGCCCTAAACCTAAACGAATTATCAATTTAAAATAAAACATACCTATGGCAGACAATACATATGATGCAATTGTTATTGGGTCTGGTATCTCAGGTGGCTGGGCAGCAAAGGAACTTACAGAAAAAGGGCTGAAAACCATCATGCTCGAGAGAGGAAAAGATATTAAACATGTAAAAGATTACGTAAATGCCACTAAAGGGCCCTGGGAATTTCCTCACCGCGGCGGAAGGACACAACAAATGATTAAAGATTACCCGGTCTTAAAAAGAGATTACCCGCTGAACGAAACGAATCTTGATTGGTGGGCCAGTGATAAAGACAGTCCTTATACAGAAATAAAACGATTCGACTGGTTCAGGGGATACCACGTTGGTGGCCGGTCGCTTATGTGGGGCCGCCAAAGCTACCGGTGGAGCGACATGGATTTTGAAGCCAATGCAAAAGAAGGTATCGCTATTGATTGGCCTATTCGATATATAGATATAGAACCGTGGTATACTTATGCAGAGAAATTTGCCGGCATCAGTGGAGCAAAAGATGGCCTCCCACAATTACCCGACGGGCATTTTATGCCTGCAATGGAAATGAATTGTGTAGAAAAAGATATTGCTGCGAGGATAAAAGAACATTATGCTAATAAACGCAGCATGATCATTGGCCGCACCGCGAATATTACTGAGGCGTTGCCCGGGAGGACCAATTGTCAATACCGTAATAAATGCTGGCTCGGATGTCCTTTCGGGGCATATTTCAGTACCCAATCTTCAACATTGCCTGCTGCAATGGCCACAGGTAATTTAACAGTTCGGCCCTGGTCAATCGTTACCAAAATCCTATATAATAAGGATACAAAAAAAGCGACAGGGGTAGAAGTGCTTGATGCAGAAACCAACAAGACCTATCAGTATTTTGCAAAAATAATTTTTCTGAATGCTTCGACATTTAATAGTACGTGGATATTGATGAACTCGGCAACAGATGTATGGCCCGATGGATTAGGAAGCAGCAGCGGCGAACTTGGGCATAATATCATGGATCACCACCTTGGCGTGGGAGCGGGAGGTATTATTGATGGTTATGATGATAAATATTATTATGGGAGGAGGGCGAACGGTATTTACATTCCCCGGTACCGCAACTTCTTTGGGGATAAAAGGGATTATGTCCGCGGCTTTGGCTACCAGGGCGGAGCAAGCCGGGAGGGTTACGCACACGTTGCACCGGAAATGACTATAGGTGGCGATTTTAAAGATGCTTTGGGCGAACCCGGGCAATGGTCAATGAGCATCGGAGGCTTTGGAGAAATACTTCCTTACCATGAGAACAAAATCACTTTGGATAAGACGAAGAAAGATAAATGGGGATTGAATATATTGGCATTTGATTCGGAATGGAAGGAAAATGAAAGAAAAATGCGCATTGACATGCAAAATGACGCGATAGAAATGCTCGAAGCTGCAGGGGCTAAAAATGTTAAAGGTCATGACGGTGACGGCACAATGGGCAGGGGAATTCATGAAATGGGGACAGCGCGGATGGGGCTCGATCCTAAGACATCCGTTTTGAACAAATGGAACCAGATGTGGGATGCAACCAACGTATTTATCACCGATGGCTCTTTCATGACTTCGGCAGCATGCGTAAACCCATCGCTTACTTATATGGCAATGACTGCCAGGGCCGCCGATCATGCAGTAAGCGAATTAAAAAAACAAAATATTTAACCATTTCTTTTGACCTTTATAAAAATTAATCATAAATGAGTGATGAAAAAGAACCTGTGGCGCCTGGTTTTTCCCGCAGGAAATTTATCAGGGACACAGCGGTGACTACCGCAGGATTTATTATTGTTCCGCGGCATGTATTGGGAGGAAAGGGATATGTTGCGCCGAGTGACCGTTTAACTGTCGCAGGTATTGGCGCAGGTGGAAAAGGAGAAAGTGATATCGCCAATTTCTTCAAAAGTGGAAAGGCCGATATAGGATTTCTTTGCGATGTGGACGACAGGAGCGCCGCTACTACCGTTAAAAATTTTCCCAAAGCAAAATTTTATAAGGACTGGCGGGAGATGCTTGACAAGGAGTCAAAACATTTTGATGCCGTTTCTGTTTCAACACCCGATCACAACCACGCAATAGCCGCTTACTCGGCCATGCAGTTGGGTAAACATGTGTACGTTCAAAAACCCTTAACACATGATGTCTACGAAGCGCGCTTGCTAACGGAAGGGGCTAAACGCTACAAAGTGGTTACTCAAATGGGTAACCAGGGTGCCTCAGGTGATGGCGTAAGACAATTGCGCGAATGGTATGATGCGGATACTATAGGTGATGTCCATACAGTATATATCTGGACGGACAGACCGGTATGGCCACAAGGAATTCCATGGCCAGCGCAAAAGGCAAAAGTACCCGCCGGCCTCGATTGGAATCTATGGTTAGGAACAGCACCCTATAAAGATTATATTGAAAAACTGGTGCCCTTTAACTGGCGTGGCTGGTGGGATTATGGAACAGGAGCCCTTGGCGATATGGGATGTCATCTTGTTGAACCGGCTTTCCGGGTGCTCAACCTGGGATATATAAATTCAGTTCAGGCAAGCGTAGGTAGTGTTTATGTAGATGAATTCCAAAGAGGATATTTTCCTGAAAGCTGCCCGCCATCGAGCCATGTTATCATGAAATTTCCTAAAACAGATAAAACAAAGGGTCCGGTAGAAGTACATTGGATGGATGGTGGCATACAGCCTCAAAGGCCGGATGAACTAGGCCCTAATGAAACCTTTGGTGATGGCGGCAATGGTGTTTTATTTATTGGCACTAAAGGAAAAATGATGTGCGGAACTTATGGAGCAGATCCAAAGTTGCTTCCTTTAAAAAGGAATGATGAGGTTAAAGTACCCCAAACTATCCGGCGCGTTCCCGGTGGAGATGATGGCCACTACGCACAATGGGTTGAAGGGGCCATAGCCGGATATGGAAAAAATGAAATGAGTTCTCCATTTGAAATTGCCGGGCCATTGACTGAAGCATTGTTAATGTCCAATTTAGCGATAAGAGGATTCGATATAAGAAAGCCAAGAGCCAATGATAACAAAGAGTTCGATTATCCCGGCCGTTATATTGAACTTTTGTGGGATAACGCCAATATGAAAGTATCCAACTTTGATGATGTGAACCAGTTTATAAAACGTGATTATCGCAAAGGATTTACTCTTAGTGTTTAATAAAAATTAAAAAACATAATTATGCAAAGAAGAGATGCAGTGCAATATATCTCCCTCCTTTTAGGCGGAACTATTGTAGGCAGTAATTATTTTTTATCTGGCTGTAAGAGCAGTACAGGCCGGTCAATGACTTTTACACCGGATGATGTAGCCTGGCTTGATGAGGTTGCAGACACTATCTTACCCGATACCAAAACCCCCGGAGCCAAAGCGGCCAAAGTGGGGCAATTCATCACAGTAATGGTTAATGATTGTTATAATGAAAATGACCAGAAAATATTTCATGACGGCATGAATAAGCTGGATGACTTTTCAAAGAAAAATTATGATAATGTATTCATAGAGACTAATCCACAGCAACGTCATGATTTGCTGGTGAAGCTTGACCTCGAGCAAAAAGACTACATGAAAAATAAAAAAGATACTGACCCTTCTCATTATTTCCGGATGATCAAGGAGCTGACTTTACTTGGATATTTTACTTCTGAAATTGGCTGTACCCAGGCCAGAAGATATGTGGAAACACCAGGAAGGTTTGATGGATGCATTCCCTATAAAAAAGGAGACAAAGCTTTCGCTAGCTAGTGGCTCTCCCAATTGTGGATCAAGACTTCAATGCGCTGATTGCGGTCAACAGGGGTAGAAACCCAATAGAATAACGGAGGTCAGGGCCGGGCCGATCTTTTTGAATTATTTTACAGTATCCTTATTCATTCCACTGGTATCTTTTACGTCGGTACTGAGCCGGATGGCGTTGGTCGTATCAGGGATATTACCATTTACATTTGGCACACCAACCTGGCTATCGGTTTTTGTTTCATCGTCTTTCTTATCTCCCGAATTACAGCCGAATATAAATACAGTCGTTGCGAGAATGAATAGTATCTTTTTCATATAATAATTTTACGATCCAGTATAGTAAGTTATGGCCGTTTTCTTATCATTACAATTTCAATGCCATTACTGCTTGAATAGTTTTATTGGGCGGCTGTCAATGACAGCAACTTTGTGAAATTCAAACCGAACTAGCTATTCTCCGTCATCAAAAGCAAGTCATTCACACGCTATCCTTTATTTAAAGGACGCTCCTTTGTTTGTCGCCTAACCGACAAAACTTAATTACTTTAGCAAGTATTAGTGAATTAAATTATGGGTTACTATTTCATTGCCTGGCTTTATAATTTGAAGCTGATACGTACCATGAGGCATGCTTTTATCCATGGCCATGAATTCTGTACTGCTTCCTTCGGCATGGTCAATAATTTTGTCAAACATTTTTTCACCACTGTTGTTTAAAAGTATAACGGCATATTTTCCTGCCTGCATATTATTTAGTTGTATACCGATCACCCCATTAACGACAGGATTGGGATATATTGTTATCCCATGTCTGCCTTTTCCCATCCACACTTTTACTATATGGGTATACTTTGTTTTCTCCTTTTGGTCAACACTTTTAATGCGGTAATAATTGTACCCTTCAAATGCGTGGATATCTGTTATTATATAGACCGGCGAAGGCTCGCTATTAAGCGTTGGCCTGGTGGCAGACAGGTTTGTAAATTGCATCCCATTCTTTGACTTTTCTATCACATACTCTATTATATTCAACTCGTTTTCGACCTTCCATTCGATCTTTATATCTTTATTTGCCTGGGCTGCTTTTACCGAAGTAAACCTACAATCGAGCACTGCTAAGGGTTTAAACGTAATACGAAAACGATTGACCGCATAGGAAGCCGGTATATTTTCGACACTGAAGTCTACAATAGTATTGCCACCAGGATCCAGGGAGGTGATCGTATGAAGGTAGTTGTCCTCTAAAAAAGGGTTGACGCCTTGTTGGGCTAAGTGAGTGCCGGTAAATTTAAAACGATACTGTTGAATTTTCGCATTCGCAAGATTAAGGAAGATGGTATCATCTGTGGCCATTATCTGCCTTCTTTCTATTACCAATAATTTATCTGAAGTTTTTATTGACAGGTTTTCACCGGTATTGAGACGTTTAACAGCATCCATGTCATCTACACGGTTGCTGTAATTATCATTGAAATTAATAACTACCCCATCCACCATAGACGCCGTATTGTCTTTATTAATACCATATAAACTGGTGCGTAGCTGCGGTGGATGTGATCCCGAAATTATAGAACTCTGGCTCGCGCCGTTGGTTTTGGCAGCCTCATTAAAAGCAAGATATCCATCGGTGTTACCTGCCTGCACAAAAAATGCCTGGCCGCTGTTGATATAATTACTCGCGCTGCCCGCTTCGGTATAACTTCCATCGCCGGGAGTAATTACGTAATCATCCTCTTCATTTTTAGAAAACGTTTGGTAAGCGCCAAATCCATTGTTACCACCGAGCCGGGGATCCCACACATAGAAAAAATCTTTGAGCCCCGAAGACATAATATTCCGCATATCCACCGGGGAAGCATAAGGATTTCCAACTGAAGCAAATAGGTTGGCTAAGAAAAATATGGTATCCTGGTTGCCTGAATATAAATACCCGTTTGTTCGTAAAACAGTTTCAGTCGGTTCAGATCCCACATTATCGGCCGTTCTTTCGCCCCTCACAAAAAGCATATAGCCCCTGGCGCTTTGAATGCCGGTACTATTGGTATTGAGGATACCTATCCAGCTATCGGTGGCAGGGCTGTATATTTTCATAGAGGGCGCGAGGGATTGTGCGTCAAATCCAGTGCCAAACCAGGCCGGTAGATCACTGGTAATTTGAGTGCCATATCCAGGAAGTGGATTGCTGGTGGTAACGATAGCGCCTTCTTGCCAGGCAGCTTTCACAGTTTGAATGGTATTATTGGGAACAGCAACATGGTACCAGGCTTTTTCTGCACTGATATACCGTTCGACGGTTACCATACCAATGATTGTTTTTCCAGTCATATCCCCTACCCACGCCGTTTTAGTGGCAGTTGATTTTAAAGTGAGGGAATCGTTGGTAGTTAATTTTATCCCGTCGATTGTATAGGTGAGCGAACCAAAAATATCGATGGGACCGTCAAGTATTACTCCCGCCAAACTAGTATTACTTATAATTAAATTATCTATCGCATTGCCAACGAGGGTATGAGTTGGAATGGATTGGGTAACCACACCATTCATTTCGATAGTACCGCTGCTGGCATCGAAATGCGCACTGTTGCTCACATTTACAGTACCTGCAATTCTGAGGGTAGTGTGATATAAAATCAAATTGATATTTAATCCGTCTGTAACTACCAAATTCTGAACTTGAATTGTTCCCGAATTGTGTAAATTAACCGATCCGGAATCCACAAGATTATAAAAATCCTGAAACATATTTCCCGATATGCCTGTACTCCCTCCAATTAATTTAATTGATGATGAACCTGAGATAAATGTTCCATTGTTATTCCAGATCCCGCCAACGGAATGTGAAAAAGTGACTCCATAAAAAGTTGTTGATGCGCTAATATTTACTGATCCCGCAATGTTGATATCGGATGCTGCAGAGTAGGAAACTGAATTACCGGGACCTTTGTTACTAGTCAATGATCCCCCTATCGTAAAGGGTATGGTTGGCATCATTTTAATCACATCACCACTTGAACTACTTAAGACCAAATTACCGTATAACTGTGGTGATACTATTTGATTTCCTCCATCATATTCAATTGTACTGCCAGTAGAAAGCGAATTAAAAAGGTAATTCGCTGGAAAAGTATTTGTACCTCCTATTTTTAAAAACGCACCATTAGAAACAGTCAATGTTCCACCAGTGGCGGTAGTGCCCCTGTCTGCAAGGAAAGCCGCTAAATCAAATGTTCCGGAAAGCACTTCAATTGTACCTATACCTGCTCCTGAAGCAGATTGCAAAGGCGGCAGGTTTGCGATTAATGTTTTAATACTCCCTGTACCGCTAACCCTTAAAGTTGAATAGGTAAAACTGCTGCTGATCGTTTGATCTATGGCCGTAGATGAATACTCTACAATTGACCCTGCCGCCAGTAATAATGTTGTAATGCTATAATTTGACGTAAATACACTCCCATTTACCATTAATGTGCCACCGCTGTTTACGCTCATAGTTACACAGGTAACCACGTTGTTAGTATTGAGTGTGCCATAGGTTCGAACGGTAATGTTACCCGATACCGTTAATGTATTGCCGACCGCTAATGTAGCAGGATTTGAAGTGCCCAGCATTATTGACTTGGCTGTGGCAGCGGCCGTTATTGACGGCTGATAAACACTTGCAATGTTTCCAATCGTGACGTCGGCTGTAGATGACGGAACACCATTAGACCAATTAGAAGCAGTTCCCCAGTTTGTACTGGTTGCGCCGATCCAGTTTGTCGTTACTGCAAACGATGGAAGAACTTTAAAAAGGAGGAAAAAAAATAAAAAAATCAGGGGTAAAATTTTAGGCTTCATCGGATATGATTGTTATGAGACGATTATAACTACAATGTAACCCTTATATTTTTTTTGCATTTATAGTGGGACGAAAAACTACATGCATACCGTTACTATGTCGTTTATGACCACGGCGTGTTACTGGTTATATTAATTTGAACGGCTTTACTTTTTCATCAATGTGTTAATAAATGAGCTTTATATGTACCGGCCCTCCTCCTGGTTTAGTTACCTCCAGGTTGGTAAACCCATGAGCCGACGCCTTATCCATCTATATCGTTTCTGCGCCTGGTCCCGCTACGTGATTTATGTATTTTGAGATGATTACCCCGCCCATTTTATTAAGAAGCCTTACCCCATATTCACCTTCAGCCTGGTTTGTAAGAAGCATGTGTATTGTTCCGTTAGTAACAGGTTTGAATAGACCGAAGCACCTTGATTATTTTTACCCATAAATACTTTAGCTACCAGGCTATATTCTTTCTTTTCATTTCTATCTGTGCTCACGATACGATAATAATTGTAACCTTCAGAAGGATTTTCATCAAGCCAGGTATAACTGGCCCGGGCGGCAGACAAAATACATGCCGGCAGAAAAAAGATTTTATGACAGACATTATTTAACAGCAAATGAAAAAGGTATATGCTGCCATTCGTGCTGGCAAACACCCATTTATAATCAGTTAATATGGAAATCCAGGGTCCTTACCAGGTCTGAAAGATTTAACAGGGATTTTTCAAACGATTTTTCCATTTTTTTCTTATAGAAAAGGCTAAAGATCTTTTCATAAGCAAAGTTTTTAGGAAGGTAGAAATCCAAAGTTAGTTGGGTTGTGTTTTCACCGGTTTTTTCCAGGAGATAGCATGTTGAATGCTGCTTCTTTTCATCTGTTTCGCTAAACTCAATCCTCTCAGGATGATAGGTATAACTACTGGCATATATAATAGCTTCTCCGTTGTCCATTTCAAAACGGCACCTCATCCCGACTCTTGGCAAAAAATGATTCAGTTCCTCTATTTTTTTGACGCCTACCTGCCATTTGCTTCTACATCTAAAGTCCCCGGCTGCGTGAAATAAAGTAATAATGTCGGTCCTATATTCCCTGGACAGCGAAATCATTTTTGTCTTTTTTGAAACATCCAGCGATTTGAAAGGCCCGGCCGATATTTCATTTTTCAACTCGCTTAACTGCGTATAATGAAAAGCTATTTCACCGCTTGCAGTTTGTTGTGAACTGCTGTTCCATGTCATCCATTGGGCAAAGTCTGCGGGGGAATTGTCTTTGACCAGGCTTTTTGTTACCAACCAATATTCATGTTGGGCAATATCATTTTTCAATAACTGGTGAGCTACAATAATATCTTTACCAATGAGCTTGTTGAAATTTTTAACGTTATAGCCGGTGAATTCTCCGTAGTGCGTAATTATTTTCAATGTAAGATCGATCGCCGATACACATGCGTTGCACTGGCAAAACCGCCGATGGTCATATAAACTAAGACCACTTTGAAATTCGCAAAACATTTTCTCTGCTTGTTTATATAATTCTTCCAGGCTGGGGCATCCGCCATATTTGTAGAAAAGAATGGCGCCTCCCTCAATTTCAGAAATTTCAAGCCCTATCTGGTTCGAGTTGATCAGTATCTCCAGTAATTCCTGGATGATAAGCCTGCTGTGCTCAATTTCGGTATCATTTACAAACCGGGTAAAACCACTGATATCCGGGATAAAAAGGAGGCCTTTATTTTCCATTTTTTTTCTTTTAAAATTACAACCAATAAAAGATTTACGCCGACATTTGGCGAAATAACTGCCGGCTTTGCCTTAGCAAAAAAGACATCAATGCGTATACGTTAATTACACACATTGCCCGCGAGCGTCTCTATAAATTGTTTATCTTTAAAAAGCCATAACTAACATTTGAAAAGGTCTATGGTTTATGAAAACTGCCCTATTTACCATACGATTTTTTGTTTTTATCTTTTTTATTGCATCCGGCTGCAAGAAAGAAGTTAGCATTGAGAATCATATAGCAACAGGTTCACTGAAGGACATCTCCGGAATATGCCTGCAAAAGATTGTACATGGCACTTTTTACAATGGTATAACACCGGGCGATGATACGGCTTATATCGAACTAAAAGTAAACGTTCTCACGCCAGGCACTTACAGTGTTTTTACTGACCTGCAAAACGGACTTCGGTTTAGCGGTTCAGGGGTATTTACTAACACAGGCATTAATAGGATCAGGTTAAAACCAGAAGGCACTCCTATCGCAAATATTCCAACTGGTTTTACGATCCGTTATGATACCAGCGTTTGTCCTGTAACAATAAATATCCATGACAAAGCGGAGATCAATCAAAATACCCCACCTGTTACAGAGCCTTTTTATAATTGGAAATTTACCGATACCAAAAGAAAAGTAACTTATAGGGGCGTATTTGAAGACAACTATATTTATTTATTGGGCCCGGTGGATGTATTGGTACTCTCTACCAAAGCTGCCCAGGCTCCCGGCGATTCGACTTTTACAATTAATATAGGATTGCCGCAGGGTATTATAAAAACGGGCACTTATATAACTACGACAATCCCAACTGGTATCGTATTTAAAACTTTTAGCGACCCTTGTCTTAATTGTGCAGGTGGCGGGTTGATACCCATCTCTATCGGCGGAGTCGTAACCATTATTATTACCAGTTACGATCCTGCAACAAAAACTGTCAAAGGAACTTTTAGCGGAACCACTATAGACGTGTTCAATGAAATTGCGGCAATTAGTGACGGTGAATTTTCCGCCGTCGTGAAGTAGCCTGGTTTTACCTGATCGAAATTTACTTATTGATGAATACAGCGCCGTATAGCTATTCTGGCGGCTGATAAAGGCGACGCTATCAGCATTGGGGGTTCCTTGTAAATATTTCTTACCAGTTGATTTTTCACGCATCACATAATTGCAAATAATTCCTTTAACAAGGTTGAGAGGGGTTATTCAGGTAAAATTTTTATTTTAGATGCTGTAAGTAAATAAAATTTATGAGGATATTAATTGATATGGATGACGTAATTGCAGATACCATTGAACGTTTCCTCGATTGGTACGAGCGTGATTTCGGAGTGCGCTACGCAAGAGCAGACCTGCATGGCACCAAATTGCACATGATCGTTCCGGAAGAACACCGGCAGGTTGTAAAAAACTACCCGCATCAAAAAGGATTTTTTAAAGACCTTCTATTAATTGAACATAGTGCCGAAGTTTTAGAAGAACTTAATAACAGGTTTGATGTATATATAGCATCGGCAGCAATGGAATTCAGCAATTCCTTCCTGGATAAAAATGACTGGCTCGATGCTCATTTCCCTTTCATACATTGGAAGCGAAGGATATTCTGCGGCGATAAAAGTGTGCTGAAAGGTGACGTACTTATTGATGATCATGATTTTAATTTATCTGTTTTTGATGGCAGGGCCATCATGTTTACAGCCAGCCACAATGTGAATGAAACAAAACATGAACGGTTAAACAGCTGGATGGATGCCGAAAAATTGTTTGATCTTAAATAATCGTATTCCAGCCCGGTTCTCAACATTTTGAAAAAGATCCTGGCTGGCCAGTATTCTTAAGATATTGGCCCGATTGTTTTTTTATCGCGTATTTTATCGTTTATTATGCCGTGCATACCGCGTTTCTTTACAGTTGGTATGGATCAAATGGTATTATATGCAGGGGGTCTGCTTTTACGTTCAGGCATTATGATGTCGTAAGCGATAACCCGCATAAGTACTTTACCCTTCTTTTCAGGATATCAAGTTTTATTACACCTGTTTTTTTAGGGATGGTTTGGGTGCAATGACGCTTGGCCGGATAACTTTTGACACCACAAAAAATTTCTATGACTTTTTCATATCGCCATGGCTGAATATATTTTGTATTTCAATGGGTATTTTTTCAGCTTGTCTTTTCGCGTACATCTCCGCTATATTTCTTGTAGGAGAAACCAGGATAGACAGGGAAAGAAAAATGTATGTCCGTTTTTCAAAAAGAGCAATGCTGTTGAGTATTGTCACAGGGCATTTAGTATTTATAACTGCGGAAACAGAAGGCCGTGACTTACTCCGCGAATTTTTACAATCAACTAACAGTATTATAGCGCTACTGCTTGCCACAGCCCATTGCCCGGTCATATGGTATTTTTTAAATAAGAAGAAAAATAAAACTGTTTATTTAAGAATAGGTGTTGGTATCCAGGTCACTTTCATACTTAAGGGCTGGTTCTTTATTCAATTTCCTGTATTAATAAAATTACAAGGCGGCCAGCACCAGTCCTTTTTCAACAGGCAAGGGCCCGGGGCAACTTTACGACAATTATTTATTGCATTAATTGTCGGCCTGGTCCTTGTAATTCCGGGGTTTATATACCTCTTCAAAGTGTTTAAGATAAAAAGCAATTAATGCCTGAAACATACTCTGGCTCCTAACTCATTTTTCTAACCTTTGTTCCAATATAGTCGAGGAAGTCGGGTTCAATACCCTGTTGCCGGATCATTACCTGGATTTGCGCCCTGTGGTGTATAGAATGATAGTTCAATTGCAATATAATATCCTTTAATATTGCCACCCAAAGTGATCCTTCAAAATCCACGCGCACACTTTCGGTAAGCAATTCTTCATCAGTCTTTCCTGAAATATAATTGAGCCAAAATGCTGTGCTGCCGTCCCATTCTTCCTCGAGTCTTTCGAGGCAATATACCGGGTCCCACCAGTTCCTATTTTTATAAGAAGGGTCCTGCATAATCGCCATCATCCATTTTTTCTGCGTATTGATCAAATGACTAAAAAGTCTTACGCTTCCTTCAGTATCATCAAGCGCCTTAATTTTAACCAATAACTTTTTATTGGCAACGTCATTAAATTTAAAAGCTTCGATCAGGTGGTCTTTTATGTACATAAGAAAATCGATTGATAAAAATTATTTCATTTTACAACTACAACCAAATTGGTGTCAATCGGCAATAACATCTTCGCTCATAACGGTAGTATAGCTTTGCGGATCGACATGAAAACGCATGACGCCGTTTGAAACTCTTATCGCGGGGCTTTTTGCTACTGCGTGAGTTTTATCAGTTGTATAGATGTACATTCTTTTTATCCTGGTTGGTAAACCCGTAAGGGTGGCATTTCGGCCAGGGCCGTTATTGACTATGTGAACTGTATATATTCCTTTTGCATTATCACCAAGGGCAGCGGATGTAACATTGTGACCATTGGTTGTGACCGGCATTGCAAATAAGCCTTTTGGTGTGGATGCAAGTTGTTTAAAATTCCAGAACCTTTGTGTGGGCCGCAATGGTTCATCATTACCAAAAATTCCACCTCCGGCTAATGGAGAATAATCGGAGGTTAACTGCCATTGAAGGATGCTTAAGGGCTGACAAACAGAAAGGAGCCGGATATAAAGACTGATCTCCTGCAGCACGTAGGTTTGCTCTTCAAAAATAGCCGGATAGTTCCAGGCAGCCGCATCGATACTTCCTTCGCCTACAAGTAATGGCACACGTAACTGATCGGCTGCAGTTTTCCATTTTTCAAGTAGTTCCGTTTCCCATCCGCGCCATGAATGAAATGACACCGCTCCAATGTAGGGGATGGCATCGGGGTCGTGCATAGCAGGATAAATAAATTGATAGGTTGTTGCGTCAGAATTATCACCCAATAGCATTTTAGTTGAAAGTCCTTTCGATTTGAAGTAAGCCCCTAATCCTTTAATCAATGCAGCATGTTCCTGTGAAGATTGTCTTACATTGATTCCCAGGTCCGATTCATTAAAAGAAAATAAAGCTATTTCCACGCCGTAATTATCTTTTAAATAAAGGATATAATCAGCAATAGATTTATATATCTCTTTCATACAGGCGGTATCGAGCTGGTTACCCCAAACGCCATCCGCCCCTGGTCGAAAATTAAGTTTGCCCGCCACCGCCCATTGGGGTGGAAACCAACCGGAAAGTATTACCGGAATTCCCATCTTATTCAATCGTACCACCATATCCATCGACTGCTGTACCCCTGGATTAAGTTTTCCTTCTTTTGCCTGCATGACCGGGTCGTCGTTTTTTACAGGTTGCCAAAATCTCCAGGGAAACTCAACTCTGCCCCATGCCACCCGCAAATTCTGAAGACAATAATCTATTACCTGCGGGTCTGTTTTAGGATTCTGCAATCTAAAATTTCCTCCGAATCCGTCAAAAGGATGACCGGTTTTTAACGTGTCAAGCTTAAACGTTATAGGGCTGCGATCGATCGATCCACTGGCAATTATAGTAAATTTCTTTTCAGCCGTGGCGGCATTCACAACATCCCCTTCAAGAATTGGAAAGTAAACCTGGATTGTCTTACCGGCTGCATCAGCATTTTTTTTGATAATAATTTTTGTATCCTCTTCAAAAACAAATGCCAGGTTTCGCAACGGAGACTTGAATTGAATTTTCTTAACAGAATACCGGATATCTTCATTCACCATCGAAAGCACAGTCTTTGTCGCAGTGTTTTTATTCGCCCGGGTTACAACCAGGGAATAATCTTTTAAAGGAAGGGCAATACCAAAAAACAGGCCTTCCATTTTCATTGCCGAATCTGTTGAAAGTTGAACCGTTACCTTTACGGTCCCCACTTTTACATCTTCTACAATTTCTGTAAAGTTTACTCTGTCAATTTTGGTAGTAACTTTTTGTTGGTTGCCATCACGAACGTATTCAGGTTTTTGGCGCTCCTTTCCAGTAGCTTTTATCCTGCTCCAATCTTTATCGATCACATTAAGACTGGATTCAAAACCTACCAGCTCACCGCCAACTCTTATACCGGTGATATTTCCCCATGGAGCCACTTCAGATTGGCCATAAAGATTACCCGTACATAATATTTGTACCAGGCAAAAGATAAAAAAACAAATATTCATATTTCTAAAAATGAAAGCAGGCATCGTTGCCGACACTATATTTTTAAAAGATATAATTTTTGTATCCATAAGCATTATATAACTGGGCTTAAAGTTACTTCTTAAGAAGTTACCAGGTATTCACTGGGTGCATTCCAATTTGTCGCTCTTGCCCCTAACCCCTAAAGGGGAACAAC
>JBDTLZ010000101.1:0-11906 GCA_039934515.1 Ginsengibacter sp. | reverse complement strand
AAATAATAATCCGGAAAAAATAAACAGCGCGGCAATAATTACTTTTTTCATAATCAAACTGCTTCAGATTTTTCTTTTTTACCAAGTACCACCGCTCCTATCATTGCACTTAAAAAAAGAACACTGCTTATCTCGAAAGGCACTACATACTGATTGAATAATGTCATCCCCAGGTTCCTGATGAGCCCCACATAAGTACCGGCCCTTATAACAATGTGGTTGGTTGAAGCATGTGAAAAAGCTGCTACAAATACGGTCATGAGACAGCAACCTGCGATCACCCCTATCATTTTCAAATAAATATTTTCAGGCTGCTCTGCCTCGGCATTCAAATTCATAAGCATGATAACAAAAAGAAAAAGGACCATGATGGCACCAGCGTAAACGATGATATTTACAATGGCAAGAAATTGTGCGTTCATTAAAATATAATGACCGGAAATCGCAAAAAACACGATAATAAGCCAAAGCACGCTATACACCGGATTTTTACTCGACACAACCCCAATGGCTGCAACTATTGCGAGAATTGATAAAAACCAGAATAGTAGTTGTGTTGCGGGCATTACAAAGTATAAGGTTTAAAGATGATCAGGAAGTTTATGTTTTATAATAATGATGCGCATTCAATCGGGGCATAATGCAATGGCTTACTACGTCAGTGCTCATTGCCATGCCCACCAGGTTGTGTTGCCCTGTTACCTCTTGCTTTTGCAAACGCCTCAGGATTTTCTATAGGATGCGGAATCAATAAATCTTCTTTTCCATAAATAAACCCTTTGCGCTGGTAATTTGCGGGTGCGAATGTTTCACTTAAATAAACGGCATCTTTCGGACAGGCCTCTTCGCACAATCCACAAAATATGCAGCGCAGCATATTTATTTCATATTTCGCCGCATATTTTTCCTCCCTGTATAAATGTTCTTCACCCGGCTTGCGCTCTGCTGCCTCCATCGTTATCGCTTCTGCGGGACAAGCTACTGCACACAACCCGCAAGCCGTACAATTTTCACGCCCCTCTTCATCCCTGTTCAAAATTTGCAAACCCCTGAAAACCGGGCTGAACGGACGTTTTTGTTCAGGGTAATTAATGGTAGGGCTTTTCTTAAATATATGACTGAAAGTAATGAGCATACCTTTAAAGATTGCCGGCAAATACATCTGTTCCCATATATTCATCGGCTTCCGGGAAACCGGTTTCACCCTATTAGTTAATGCTTGCATTGTTTATTAATTATTTTGCACCTACGCTTTTCAACAAAATAACGTGCCGCAAAAATATTGTTATGTTTAGAAATGCCAGTGATTTTGTTTTAATAAAATTAATGCTCCCGTTACCAGCATATTTAAAAGCGCCAACGGCAATAATATTTTCCATCCCAGATTCATTAGCTGATCGTACCTGAACCTTGGGATCGTCCACCTTACCCACATAAATAAAAAAAGGAAACATACGATCTTGGCAAAAAATACAGCGCCCTGGAAAATAGCCATTCCATTAATCCCTATTTTATCGACGAATGTGGCATCATTTATAAATGGAATATCGTAGCCGCCGAAGAATAGACTTACCATTACCGCACTGCTCAGGAACATATTGATATATTCTGCAAATAAGTAAAACCCCAGTTTCATAGACGAATATTCGGTATGATACCCGCCAACCAATTCATTTTCCGCCTCCGAAAGGTCAAATGGGGTACGGTTTGTTTCAGCAAAAGCGCATACGAGGAAAATCAAAAACCCCAGGGGCTGTTTTAAGATGTTCCACCAGTGATCGGTTTGCTGTACAACCATTTCTTTAAGACTAAGTGTGCCTGTAACCATCAGCAGGCCGATGAGGGAAATACCCATGGCCAGTTCATAGCTTATTATTTGCGAAGCTGCCCGCATGGCGCCCAATAAAGAAAATTTATTATTGCTCGCCCAGCCACCGATCATAATTCCATATACGCCCAGGCTTACAACACCAAATACATATAAAATGCCAATATTCACATCGGCTATCTGCAAAAAAACATCGCGGCCGAAAATGTGTATTTTATTTCCCCAGGGAATCACAGCACCAACCATCAAGGCCGTAAGCATTGCCAGGCATGGGCCGAGGATGAATAAAAATTTAGAGGAAAAATTGGGAATGATCTCTTCTTTAAAAAATAACTTCAGGCCATCGGCCAGCGGTTGAAAAATACCACCCGGACCAGCACGATTGGGGCCCCGCCTGTCTTGCAGGATGGCCGCTACCTTACGCTCGGCATAAGTGGAGTACATTGCCACGAGTAAAGAGCCACTCACTACTGATACAATTAAGATAAGTTTCTCCGTAAAAACTGCCCAGTCTATCATTAAAAACATATTAGCTCCTCCAAACCTTTACGCTACTAAGCGGAAGGCTTATTTTGTATTATGATTGGTTTTATGATCATTTACTAAAATGTTCTCAATACCAGCTTCATCGATGTCTTTTTGCTCGTTGTGCTCCATAAACGTTGCAGAGGTTGCGGGACCCGGGATCCTGCTTAGGTCAATATCGGGCCGGTTAACTTCACTTGAATCATGTATGTCCAGCAGCAATAATGGCTTGCGTCCAAACAGAACCTTGTCCAGTGGATCCGGGGGCTGAACCCTTACTTCGTAATGATTGGCAGAAATCACAGAGTGCCTGCTTATTTTTGAAGGTCCTTCAATCACCCAGTCAGCTGTTAGTTTTTTATCAAACCTGCAGGTATTGCAAATCCATCCCGGCTTTCCGTCTTCATAAGATTGCACTTCACCCCATTGATCCTGCCTTGCCGTTACGCGATATACTTCATCGCCACGGTTCCATAGTGTTACTTTACCACAGCATTTGTCACAATCACGATGGGCATCCATGGGTTTTAAAAACCATACCCGGTTCTTAAACCTGAAAGTGCGGTCGGTAAGTGCCCCCACAGGGCATACATCGATCATGTTACCACTAAAATCGTTATCAATGGCTTTTGAAATATAGGTGGAAATGTCTGAATGGTCACCACGGTCCAGGATTCCATGCACGCGATGATCGGTGATCTGGTCTGCTATATACACACACCGGTAACAAAGGATGCACCGGGTCATATGTAACTGGATATAAGGCCCAATATCTTCTCTTACAAAGGTTCTTCTTTTAAATTCATACCGTGTTTGTACAGCCCCATGGTCAAAGCTGAGGTCCTGCAAATGACATTCTCCCGCCTGGTCACAGATGGGACAATCGAGCGGGTGGTTAATCAACAGGAATTCCACAACACCTTTGCGGGCATCAAGCACCTTTTCGCTTGTAATGTTTTTTACCACCATACCATCCATTACATTTGTCCTGCAGGAAGCCAGTAATTTAGGCATCGGCCGGGGGTCGGCAGTAGAGCCTGCGGCAACTTCCACAAGACACGTCCTGCATTTACCACCGCTGCCTTCAAGTTTACTATAATAACACATTGCCGGAGGTACCACATCGCCACCAATCATGCGGGCAGCATTCAACACAGTAGTTCCTGCGGGAACATTGATGGTGATATTGTCTATAGTTACCTTAAATAATTTTTGTTCTTCAGGCATTTTTTCTATTGTTTTACGCACAGCAAAAACAGCTAAAGCGTAAAGTTTCTAAGTCTTTTTATATATTTTACTGCTAATCTCCTCTCCCCTGGTACCAGTATTATCGAACCTTCTACTTTCATGCAGAAACCGGCACATGGATTTCGTCAGCATAATGCGCCAATCCATAATTCCTTTTTAAACATTCTTCAGGATTTAAAATATGCCATTCGAATTCATCCCTGAAATGCCGAATAGCTGCTGCAACAGGCCAGGCCGCTGCATCTCCGAGGGGACAAATGGTATTTCCCTCAATCTTTCTTTGAATATCCCAAAGCAGGTCGATGTCTTTCATCTCCCCTTTTCCAGTCTCAATTTTATTCAATATTTTTTCCATCCATCCTGTGCCTTCACGACATGGTGAGCATTGTCCGCAACTTTCGTGACGATAAAATCTCGCCAGGGTAAAAGTATTGCGTACCACACACTGGTCTTCATCCAAAATTACAAACCCTCCTGAACCCATCATGCTGCCGGTTGCAAAACCTCCATCTGAAAGACTTTCATAATTCATCATCCTGGTTTCACCTTTAGCGGTCTTTAATAAAAGGTTAGCAGGCAAAATCGGAACAGATGCACCACCCGGGATACAGGCTTTCAGTCTTTTACCATTTGGAATTCCACCACAATATTCATCACTGTAAATAAACTCTTCCACAGATATGGTCATATCGATTTCATATACTCCCGGTTTATTTATATTTCCACATGCAGAAATTAGTTTGGTGCCTGTCGACTTACCCATCCCAATTTTTGAATAGGCCTCTCCCCCTTCATTTATAATGGGCACGATAGCAGCAATGGTTTCAACATTGTTCACGACTGTAGGACAGCCCCATACGCCTTTTACTGCTGGAAAAGGTGGTTTTATGCGTGGCAAGCCCCTCTTACCTTCGAGGCTTTCCAGCAACGCGGTTTCTTCACCGCAAATGTACGCGCCGGCACCACGGTGCAGGTAAAGTTCACAGTCAAACCCACTTCCTAAAATATTTTTACCGAGAAATCCATGTTGCTTTGCCTCTGCAATGGCAGTTTCGAGAATATCGGTAACCCAATCATACTCTCCCCGGATGTATATATAGGAAACGGTACTCCCAAGAGCATATGACGAAACGATCATACCCTCTATGAGCAGGTGAGGAATGAATTCCATCAGGTACCTGTCTTTAAAGGTTCCCGGTTCGCTTTCATCTGCATTGCAAACAAGATACCGGGCAACTCCTTCAGGTTTGGCGAGAAAACTCCATTTCATGCCGGTGGGAAACCCCGCACCCCCACGGCCTCGCAGCCCACTTCTCTTCACTTCTTCAACGATCGCATTTGGCTGCATCTGGAACGCCTTTTCGACACTTTTGTAACCACCCTCACGGCGATAAACGTCAAATGTACTTATGCCATCCACATGTGCTTTATCCAGTAATAATTTTTTTGTCATTCTATGATAGCTTTCCAGGCTATTTGGTTAATAATGATCTATCTAATAATCTATAAGGATGCCGGTTTATTATTCTTGAAATTATCGATGCTATCGATTCAAGATAATTTGCCTTATTGTTTTACACGATATCCAGCATTTCTTCCTCGCCGGTTTCAATCTTTTTCTTCTCGCAGTTGAACATCCAGTGTATTCCAAATTTATCGGTGAGCATGCCAAATGTAGCTCCCCAGAATTGCTCTTTCAAAGGCATTGTAATTACACCGCCCTTTGCCATTTTGGAAAACACCTCTTCCAGTTGACGGTCAGTATCACAATCCACCGACAAACTGATATTATCAGCCAGGTTCACAAGGTTCCCATCCATTACATCAGAAGCCATAATCAATGCATCACCAAACTGTAGCCTTGCGTGGATGATCTTGTCTTTAAGCTCTTCCCCCGATTTCATAGGCGATTCCCCGTAACGCCCCATCTGAATGATTTCGCCATTAAGGGCTTCCTTATAAAAATTGACAGCCTCTTCACAATTTCCGGGAAAGCTCAAATAAGGAAACAGCTTCATAAAATTTCAAAAGAATATTAATTATTAATCGCCGCTTTTGCTATACACTCTTCAATTATATTATCAATCTTTTCTTTGGTAAGGTGTTCGCGGAATGTTTTTCCAAACTGCATCATCGGGGCATAACCACATGCCCCAAGGCATTCGACCACTTTTAAAGTAAACAACCCGTCGTTAGTTGTTTCACCGATACCAATTCCCAGTTTTTCCTGTATATAGCCAATGATATTGTCACTCCCGTTTAACATGCAGGGCCCGGTTTGACAAACTTCAAAAATATATTTGCCAACCGGCTTCATGTTGTACATTGAATAGAAAGTGGCCACTTCATAAACCTCTATCGGCTGAAGATTGAGTAATGAGGCTACGTAGTCCATCGTGCCGGCGTCAAGCCAGCCTCCAAATTCCTGCTGCGCCAGGTGTAGAACAGGCAACAGTGCGCTTTTTTGCTTTCCCTGTGGATAGTGGGAAATCAATTCGCGGACTTTGTCCAATTTTTCTTTTGAAAATTCTGTATTCATATATCAAATCCGTTCTGTCAACATTCAACTTAAGAAAAAATAGGTTAAGCGTCCAATTCTCCGGCGATTAAATTTAAGCTACTCATTGTTATAATCGCATCACTGAGCATTCCACCCTTTGTCAATTCCGAGTACGCCTGGTAATAAATAAAGCAAGGCCTCCTGAAATGAAGCCTGTAAGGGCTCCTGCCACCATCGCTGATAAAGTAAAATCCCAGTTCGCCATTGGCGCCTTCCACCGCCGAATAAATTTCTCCGGCAGGCATTTCAATTTCCCCCATAACTATCTTAAAGTGATAGATAAGTGCTTCCATCTTGGTATACACATCTTTTTTGTCGGGCAAATAATATTCAGGAACATCCGCATGATATACGTCAGCTTCCGCTCCCTTAAATTCCTGTACTTTTTTATACGCTTCCTTTATTAAATGTAAGCTTTGCCACATCTCCTGGTCACGCACCAGGAACCTGTCGTAACAATCTCCGGTAGAGCCAACCGGGATCGTGAAATCGAAATCCTCGTAGCTACAATATGGTGTGTGGACGCGCACGTCATAATCTACGCCGGCAGCGCGAAGGTTTGGCCCTGTAAATCCATAGTTCAACGCCCGTTCGGCTGATATAGGCCCGACGCCAATTGTGCGTTCCATAAAGATCCGGTTGCGGACAAAAAGATTGTTAAATTCTGCCAGTACGATGGGCCACTCTTTTATAAATTTCTCCAGCCTTTCAAAAGCTGTATTGGTAAAATTCCTCTCGAAGCCACCAATACGTCCAATGTTGGTTGTAAGCCTGGAGCCACAAATTTCTTCATAAATTTCATAGATGAGTTCCCGGTACTGCATCACATAAAGAAAACCGGTATAAGCGCCGGAATCAACACCGACAATAGAGTTGCAAATAAGGTGATCGGAAATACGCGCCAGCTCCATGATAATAATCCTCAGGTAATCGACGCGCTTTGGCGTTTTTACTCCAAGCAACCGCTCGCATGCCGTATGCCATCCCATATTATTAATAGGCGATGAACAATAATTCATCCTGTCTGTAAGAGGTGTAATTTGATACAGGGGCCGGTGCTCGGCAATTTTTTCGAAGGCCCGGTGAATATAACCTACCGTTTGGGTGGCGCCTACTATTCTTTCTCCGTCGAGCTCGATAATATTTTGAAATACACCATGTGTGGCAGGGTGTGTAGGCCCAAGATTAAGCGTAGTAGTCTGTTTTTCCAGACTTCCTCCAGATAATTTTACATGCTCACTCATCTTGACCTGTTGCTTATGCTTTTTAGTTTTTAAATTTATCTTCCAAACATTTCATCATCTTTATCAAGCCGGCTTTGATCTTCAAGTGGAAATTCCTTTCGCATCGGGAAGTATTCCATATCATCAACATTCAAAATACGCTTCAGGTTCGGATGGCCAATGAAATTTACGCCATAAAAATCAAAAGTTTCCCTTTCCATCCAGTTTGCAGAAGCGTATAAGGCAGTTGCACTGAAGACATCTGGTTTTTCTATATTAGTAAATACCTTAAAACGGATACGAATATTATCAACAAGGTTATGAATATGATATACAACTGATAATTCTTCGCCGGTTCTTTCGGGGTAGTGAACGGCACAGAGGTCGGTCAGGAAACGAAATTTCAACTCGTCACTATCGTACAGAAACTGGAGGATTTTGAGATTGAAATCTTTTGGAGCAGTAAAAGTGAGCATCCCGTAAGGTTCTTCCCAACCGGTAAGTTCATCCCCGAACTTCTCAGTAAGCTTTTGCCTTATTATTTCGTTGGTTATCATTAAACCTCTATTTGAAAATTACCTGACCGGTAAATTTAAATTCCTGGTATCGATGTCTGTTTTTATTGAATTCCATAACTGTGCATGAGTTCCTGGTAACGACTGGAATTTCTTCTCCTGAGGTCTTCCTTTCCTACCAGGTCCTGAACTTTCATAAAGCCGTCTAAAACCGCTTCCGGCCGGGGAGGGCACCCAGGAACATATACGTCGACCGGGATGATCTGGTCAATCCCCTGTAATACGGAATAAGTATCGAATATTCCTCCGCTACTGGCACAGGCACCCATGGCAAGCACCCATCTGGGTTCTGCCATTTGGAGGTAGACCTGCTTTACAATAGGAGCCATTTTTTTTGCAATGGTTCCCATGACCATCAACAGGTCACACTGGCGGGGGGAAAAGCTTACCCTTTCCGAACCAAACCTGGCGAGGTCATAATGGGAGCCCATCAAAGCCATGAACTCTATGCCGCAACAACTTGTGGCAAAAGGTAAGGGCCAAATAGAATTTTTCCTGGCCAGTCCCACGACGTCGCTTAACTTGGTTGCAAAGAACCCTTCTCCCGTAAATCCTTCGGGAGCCTCACCCATTGCGAGGGATTCTTCAAGTGGTTTTTGGGTTAAATTATATTGAACCGGGCGTGCCATAATTTATTGTATAAATTGCTAATTGGCCAATATGCCAATTAAGTTCTCATTTTTATTTAAGCGGGCAATTAACACATTTGTTAATCTTCCCATTTCAAAGCACCTTTCTTAAGAAGGTAAAAAAAGCCTGCAAGAAAAAATCCCACAAACATCGTTACAGCCAGAAATCCATGCCAGCCTAATTCCCTGAAATTTACGGCATATGGATAAAAGAAAATAACTTCCACATCAAAAAGAACAAACAAAATTGCTACCAAAAAATATTTAATCGCCATCGGCTGGCGTGCGTTACCCTGCGATTCGATACCGCTTTCAAAATTCACCAGTTTGTCTTCAGTTTTTCTTTTTGGCCCCAAAAGATGCGTACCGCCAATCATTGCCCCCAATAAAATAACGGCGAAAACAAGCTGAATACCAATTGGCAGATAATTAATTGTACTATTCACATCCGGGGAGGCCTGTAGAAAAAATTGGTGTATCAAATATTAGAATTGTAATGCAAAAATAAGACAGCATTATCAATAATCAACATTTGACATAAATGTTTTGAAAACCTTTAATTTAATAAAATTGCCTTTTAAAATAACTTTTAAAATTAGCCGGATGTCATTTTGATCGCCAGGATGGGAACATGTTTTAATTTAAAAAAAAGTGACCTACATCACCCAGGCAAAATATATTAATAATAAAAAGCCCCGGCGATTATACCGGGGCTTTTTATTATTAATTATCAGGTTATTTGGACGCTGGCTTCTTAGCCGGCGGTGTTTTCGAAGGCTGTGTGGTTGTTTGAACAGGCTTCGCCTTTAAAGCTTTATCATTGGCAGTAGCTTGCGCATCGTTGGGATCTAAGGCAAGGATCTTATCATTCCATTCAATAGCTGCCGCTTTATCCTTCTTTATATTATATGAATATGCGAGCATATATTTATAGGCGCTTATCTGGTTGGGCTTTACTTTTTCTTTATCTGCAGAAGTATCTGCAATAGCGATCACTTTTTCGTAGGCAGATATGGCAAGCCCGTTTACACCGGCGGTGTCAATTCCTTCTCTCGCTTTTGCTCCCATGTACCATCCAAACATATCTTCTGGAAATTTCGTTTGATACAATGTAAAAATAGAATCTGCCCCAACATAATTACCACCCCTGAAATCATTATATCCCGCATAATACAAATCAACTTTACCATAGGTAGGCTTGAGGGTTAATATCTTGGTATAGTATCTCCCGGCATCGGCAAATTTTTGAGCGCCTGCGAGACTTTCAGCAGTGGATTTAATATAATCCAGTTTATTTGCGGGTACAGTATCCAGGGCTACTGCTTTATCAATATAGGTAGATGCCAAAGAATCATTTCCCGGAAATTTTAGAAGAATTTTTCCATAAGTTGAGTAGTCATTAGGCCCAATCTTTTCAGGATTGACTTTTACAAAAAATGAGTCAAAGAAATTTTTTGCATTAACCGAATCACCCAGTTTATCATATGAATAGGCTTTTAGTCCATACAGATTTGGGAAAGGCTTCGCACCTGCGGTTGTAAGACATACGTCTGCTTTAGCGATTGCCTCCTTGTACAATTTTGAAACATACAGCAGGGAAGCTTCTGCATAGCAATTTTTTGAATCGGGATCGGCCACCGCAATATATTTATTCAGATATTCCCTGGACTTATTTACATCGCGCTGGTAATAATAGTTGTACAACCAATAGTAAACAGGAGCAAAATTGGGGTCTATGGTAATAGCTTCATTGTAATATTTCATGTAGATGGCTTCCTGGCCATAGCCCTGTGTTTCATATATCCTTCCTATCATGAAACTTGCCCTTGCATTTTTTGGATCCAGCCCCAAAGCATTTTGGTAGGCAATTGTAGCATTGGCACCATCGATAATTTTTCTATAGGCATCGCCCAAGGCAATTTGAATCTGTGAATTTTTCTTATCCTTTGCTGCTGCCTGGTTTAGCTTGTCAATCGCATAAGTTGCATCACCGTCTTTCACGTCAACATTTGCACGGCCAACGGCGGTAAGCACTCCGGCATCCTTCGCTTTTGTTAAACTGATGGCAGTTTCAAAACCATTGCGGGCATCCTCCTTTTTCCCCTCCATCAGGGCAATTTCAGCATTACCAACAAGCAAAAGAGGTGCATTAGGATTTGCCTGTAAAGTTTTTTGGTATAAGGTTTTTGCAGCTGCAGTATCAGGATTGTCCGAATTCTGCAGGTACGTCTGTCCCAGCCAATAAGCTGCTTCCACATTGTTGGCACTGGCAGCAAGTAATTTTTCAAACACACCCTGTGCGCTTATATATCTTTCATAGTTTAGAAATTTCCTTCCATCATCAATGCTCTGTGCAAATAACACATTTGCAAAAAATCCAAAATAAGCCAGTAGGGCGATTTGTTTCATTTTTCTCATTTTACTTGTTTTTGATTGAAAACCTTTTTTATTGTGAATTTAATGTTGCTGACCTTACCGTAAAACTCATTTTTGCGGGCCATAAATACGACCGCCTGAAAATCAACTGACCTTTCTCATATTCTAAAAAATTAGCAAATCCGGAACCAAGGCCATTATAATTTTCTTTCAACACATAATACAAACCACGTACCAAGGGGTATCGTCTTCTTGCGATATTCGCCTGGTAAGGCTTTATATACGTTTTTTCAGGGCAGCTACATTCTATGGAAGCGATCTTCACTTTCTTTAGAAAACTTACCTGGGAGGTATCATCTTTATTGCCTATCCAGTTTACTCCCACAAAACCGATAACGTTATCATTCTTAGCAACGTAGTCAATGACTCCCTGGCTGTTTTTTTCGGCAAAAACTTTTTTGGGATCAAAAGGCCTGCCCCCCAGCATAGAATCAACTGCATAGCGTACTGTGCTTGTTGAACTCAGCCCATCAAAGACTGCTACCTGTTTATCGCCCGTGGAACCATCCAGTATACCCCGTAATTTACTCATTGTAAAAATAGAATCGGGAGCATTATTGCTTACAATCACGGCTATTGCATCAAGGGCAACTTTGGACCACGAAGGCTGGTATTTCAAACTATCCTTATAAAATTTTTCCTCTTCTTCGCTAAGTCCCCTTGTTACAATGATCATCCTGGTGCTGTCACTTATCAAGTCCCGGAAACACTGGGCTTCAGGCTTGTATTCAGCAATTATTTTTGCCTTGGGATACAACGCCTCAAAAACCTGTATCTGGGAATCAATAACGGGTTTAAACGATTCATCAACACTTATATGTATCATACCGCTGTCTTCTGTATCAAGGTCGGTACGCTCATTGCCTCCATGGCAGCCTGAAA
>JBDTLZ010000100.1:0-18797 GCA_039934515.1 Ginsengibacter sp. | reverse complement strand
GGCACTGGAAGAACTTTTGGCCCCCCATTTTCGATGCGGCGGAATTCTATGATTTAAAATATAAATATCCTGGATACCTACTGCATCGCAGGTACGCATAACTGCAGACACATTGTGGGGATCAAATACATTTTCCAGCACAACCGTAAGGTCGGGCTGGCGTTTAGAAAGTACTGATGTAAGGCGGTTATGTCGCTGTGGAGTCATTGTGTTTATGCCGAAAGATAAAAAAATCAACCTGGATTTTTGAATCTTTTCATTTACAGTGAAGAAATTGGACGTAAAAATCCCGCCTATATAGCATTTCCCGCGTTCCTACTTCATTATTTTCCTACGATATTTGAAGGCTTATATTTATGCCCAAAAATTAAGAAGTGCTTAGAAAAATATGTTTACTGCCCACCATCGGCCTCATCCTGTTCTCTTGTCAAAACCCCGAAGAGGGTGAAAAACCTGATGTACTCGCTGCTAACATAGATTCTCTTGCAAACCCCCGGGACGATTTTTTTGCCTACGCGAATGGTGGCTGGATTAAAAAAAATAATATTCCCGCTGACCATGGTGAATGGGGTATCGGTGCTCTTGTTAATGATGAGAATGAAAATCGACTTAAAAATATATCTGGGCAGGCAGCAAAAAACCCGGGTATAAAAGGTAGCGCAACTCAAATTATTGGCGATTTCTGGACGGCAGCAATGGATAGCAGCGCGATCGAAAATGAGGGTATCAAATACCTCCAGCCATGGTTTGATAAAATAACCCGCATCAGTGATATTACATCTTTCCTCGATATGGTAGCTGAATTAAACAACATTGAGGTCGAAACGCTTTTTGGTAAGCAAGTAACACCCGACGACAAAAACAGTACCCTAATGAGTTACAGGTTGTTGCAAGGTGGGATTGGTTTGCCAGACCGCGATTATTATTTTAAGACCGATTCTTCGACTGTTAATATACGGAGGATCTACCTGAAACACATTGCCACAATGCTCGAGCTCCAGGGAATAGAAGCCCTTGCAGCAGTTAAATCGGCATCTTCTATTCTCTCCATGGAAACAAAACTTGCTGCCGCTTCGCGTAAAATTGAAGACCTGCGGGATCCGTATGACAATTATCATAAAATGGCCATTCACGACCTTTCGAAAGTTTATCCAGCAATTAAATGGGAACAATTTCTTACCGCCTGCGGGGTTAAAAATGTCGATTCTGTCACCGTTGGCCAGCCTGAATTTTTTAAAGCCCTTGCAGCCACCATAAATTCTACACCCATAGATGATTTAAAAAATTATTTGCGTTTTAACCTTGTTAGTTCCTTTGCAATAGCGCTGCCCAATGCTTATGGAGAAGAAGCATTCAATTTTGGGAAATTATTTAGCGGTGTTAAGGAGCGTAGACCGCGCTGGGAAAGGATAATAGCATCGGAAGAAAATGTCATGGGCGAGTTATTAGGACAGCTATACGTAAAACAGTTTTTTAATGATTCGGCTAAAAAGCGGTATTCGGATATGGCAGAATCTATAAGGGCCGCATATAAAGAGAGGATAGAAAAACTAGCCTGGATGGGCGATACTACCAGGAAAAAAGCCCTTATAAAACTGGAGGCTACCAGGAAAAAAATTGGGTTCCCGGATAAATGGAAAGATTTCTCATCAATGGATATTGGCACCAAAAGTTATGTCCAAAACCTTCTTAATGCCCATACCTGGTGGCACAATTTCCAGGTAAACAAGCTGGGAAAGCCGGTTGACAAAGATGAGTGGACGATGTTTCCACAAACCTATGATGCCTATTACGATCAAAGCAGCAACGAGATAGTATTTCCTGCAGCAATTTTTACTGTGCCTGGATACAGCGATCAGGAACTTGACGAAGCGACGATGTACGGGTATGTGGGTGCTTCCACTATCGGCCATGAAATTACTCATGGCTTTGATGACCAGGGAAGGCTCTATGATGAAAAAGGAAATCTAAATAACTGGTGGACAGCGAATGATTCAATTGAGTTTACCAAAAGAGCTTTAGTGATCATTAACCAATTTAACAGGTATGAGCCCCTCCCTGGTGATCACATAAACGGCAAAGCCACCCAGGGAGAAAATATTGCAGACCTGGGCGGGTTGGAAATAGGCCTGACGGCATTCACAAAATCGAATGCTTTCAATAAAAATGAAATTATTGCTGGTTTTACCCCATTGCAACGTTTCTTCCTGGGATATTCACTGAGCTGGATGTATTCAATGCGCGATGAAGTGGTAAAAAATCTGTTAATGACAGATGTTCATTCGCCAGCAAAATTTAGGGTAAATGGCCCTTTTTCAGATATTGATGAATTTTATAAAGCGTTTCTGGTCAAACCGGGCGATAAAATGTATTTGCCGGATTCTTTGAGGGTAAAGATCTGGTAGCGCCCGATTTTATTTAACTGCACGTGCAGGAGATCTGCACCTTTCTGATCACCTGTATCTATTTGCCATGTCGTTCTTTTAATACATCCAACACATCATCAAAAGCAATGTTTTTCGCCTGTAGCAACACCAGGTAATGAAACATAAGGTCTGCTGCTTCATTAATGAAAAGCTTTTTATTGTCATCTTTTGCCTCTATAATTAATTCGACCGCCTCCTCCCCAACTTTTTGCGCAACAGCATTAAGGCCCTTTTTGAATAATGTCGAAGTATAAGAGCCGGAAACAGGATGTTTTTTCCTTCCTGTAATAATTTTTTCAAGTGTCCTTAAAAAATCGTCAGACACATTGGATTCGTTGAAGCATGTTTCAGCGCCGGTATGACATACGATCCCGTCAGGAATTGCTTTGATTAAAAGCGTGTCAAAATCGCAGTCTGTTTTTATGTCGACGACATGTAAAAAATTCTTGCTGGTTTCGCCCTTTACCCACAGTCGTTGCTTACTTCGGCTATAAAAAGTGACGAGTTCCGAATCTATAGTTTCCTGCAGTGCTTCCTTATTCATGTAGCCCAACATTAAAATTACGTTGGTTGACGAATCCTGTATGACAACAGGCAGCAGGCCATTACCGGATTTCGAAAAATCCACCCTTCTTATTACTTCTGCATAAGTTTTTCTCATAACCTTACATTAATATTTTTCTCAAATAAAAATTGTTTCAAAGCCGGAATACCGATTTCGCCAAAATGAAAAACACTTGCAGCTAATGCGGCATCAGTACTGGTATTTTCAAATATATCAGCAAAATGCTGCATGGTTCCGGCACCCCCGGATGCAATAACAGGAACCGGCAGGTTATCCGAAATCATTGAAGAAATATCCGTGGCAAACCCATTTTTTGTTCCATCATTATTCATAGATGTAAGCAAAATTTCTCCAACACCAAGGTCTACTGCCCGTTTGGCCCAATCGTAAGCCTGCACACCGGTTGTCAATCTCCCGCCATTTAAGTACACATACCAGTTGCCATCGGGTTCTTTTTTTGTGTCTATGGCAAGCACGACACACTGGCTTCCAAATTCTTTGGCCATTTCATTTATCAGCACAGGATTTCTAAAGGCAGCCGAATTCATAGAAATTTTATCAGCGCCGTTTTGCAATAATTCAAAAGCGTTGTCAACCGAAGTAATTCCGCCCCCTACAGTAAATGGGATATTAATGTGTGCTGCCACTTCCCTGACAAGCTCCACCAACGTTTTTCTTTTTTCAATTGTTGCCGTGATATCGAGAAATACCAGTTCGTCTGCACCTTCCCGTGAGTAATGCATAGCAAGGGCCACAGGATCACCGGCGTCAATGATATTTACAAAATTAATGCCCTTCACTGTGCGTCCATTATTGATATCCAGGCATGGTATAATTCTTTTTGCGAGCATTAATTATTTTTTAAAAAATTCTGAACCTGGAGCATCGTTATTTTTCCCTCATAAAATGCTTTTCCTATTATGGCACCCTTACAACCAACCTCCTTTAAAGCCAGGAGGTCTTCATAGCAGGAAACTCCCCCACTGGCAATAAGGTGCAGGGAAGGAAACTCTTGCAAAATTTCATGATACAATTCTGTTGAAGGCCCCTGCATCATACCATCTTTGGAAATATCAGTACAAAATACTTTATCGATATCCAATTCCATAAGGCTTTTAATAAAATCCTTAATATCAAGACCTGTATTTTCCTTCCAACCATGTATTCTTATTTTTTTTTCATAGACATCTGCCCCAGGCAAAAATTTTGCAGGGCCAAAACCTTTAAGCCATTCTCCAAATAATGAAGGATTTTTTACTATAACGCTCCCAATGCTTATCATTGAAGCGCCTGCGCCGAAAACGGCTTCCACATCTTTTGTTGTTTTTATGCCACCACCAAAATCAATAACCAGTTTTGTATTATGTGAAATATCCTCCAAAACGCTTAGATTTTTTAAGCTTTTTCCGGCAGCGCCATCAAGATCGACTATATGCAACCGGGTCAAACCGGCATCTTCAAAGCCCCTGGCAACAGCAACCGGGTTGTCATTGTAAACAATTTTTTTTGTAAAATCGCCTTTCGCCAACCTTACACATTTACCATCTATTACGTCAATTGCCGGTATTAATTCCATCTAGACAATTTTTAGAAAATTGGAAATTATTTGAATACCTGTGTCCGCAGACTTTTCCGAGTGGAACTGCACTCCATAAAAATTATCGTGGTGCATCGCGGCGCTATACGGAATTATATAGTCGGTAGTAGCTATAGTTTCCGGTGATAACTCAGCATAATAACTATGCACAAAATATACAAATGAGTTTTCTTTTATCCCGTTGAATAAAGGAGAAGAAAGACCTGTAATTGTATTCCAGCCCATATGTGGAATTTTAAACGAAGCGGTATCCCCGCCTACCGCAGCGTTTTGAAATCTTTTTACCACCACATTAAAAATACCAAGGCATCCGGTATCGCCTTCTTCACTTTTCTTACATAATAATTGCAGCCCGAGGCAAATACCCAATACGGGCTGCCGTAATGAAACAATCACTTTATCCAAACCGGTTTTTTTGAGGTGTTCCATAGCCGAAAAAGCATTGCCGACCCCTGGGAAAATTACTTTATCTGCACCGGCGATCTCCTCAGGATCGTCGGTTACAATTGCGTTTATCCCTAACCGTTGTAATGCATACAGGACACTTTGCACGTTGCCGGCGTTATATTTCACAATGGCAATTTTCATAATACCCCTTTTGTAGTTGGCAGCGAATTGTTCACCGGATCTCTTTTTATGGCCATCTTTAACGACTTCGCAAATGCTTTAAAAATAGATTCAATTTTATGGTGCTCATTATCCCCCTCAGCCTTAATGTTCAGGTTGCACTTTGCGGCATCGCTGAACGATTTGAAGAAATGATAAAACATTTCGGTAGGCATCTCTCCTATTTTTTCGCGTTCAAACACCACCTTCCAAACGAGCCAGCTCCTGCCGCCGAAGTCAATGGCAACCTGGGCAAGGCAATCGTCCATCGGGAGGAGGAACCCATATCTTTCTATGCTGCGTTTATCGCCCAATGCCATTAATATTGCTTCCCCGAACGCCAGCGATACATCTTCAATGGTGTGGTGCTCATCAATATGCAAATCACCCTTACAGGTAATAAAAAGGTTTATACCCGAATGTTTCGAAACCTGTTCCAGCATGTGATCAAAAAACCCCAGCCCCGTCACAATCTTTGATATACCCTGTCCGTCAAGATTAAGCGACACTTCAATTTTTGTTTCATTTGTATTTCTTGAATGGTCAACCTTGCGTGGCGGCCTTTTTAAGAACTCGTAAATATCTTTCCAATCCTGGGTCTCAACGGCGATTATACCTGCCAGCTGTTTTGCTGAGTCACTGAGTTCTTCTGCACCCAACTCATCATGATTGTTTAACCATAGCGCCCTGCAGCCAAGATTGTCGGCAAGCTTCACATCGGTGATCCTGTCGCCGATCACAAAAGAATTTTTCAAATCATATTGCTCAGCGTTAAAGTATTCCGTAAGCATGCCCGTACCGGGTTTGCGGGTAGGCTTATTCTCATATGGAAAAGTGCGGTCAACACATATCTCGGAAAAAACAATGCCTTCATTTTCTAAGGCCCTCAAAATAAAATGCTGAATTGGCCAGAAAGAATCCTCGGGAAAAGATGCCGAGCCCAATCCATCCTGGTTTGTCACCATCACCAGTTCGTAGTCAAGCTCCTCAACAATTTTTGTAAGGTATTCAAACATGTGCGGATAAAATTCAAGTTTAGTGAATGCGTCAAGCTGGTATGTTGGCGGAGCCTCTCTTATAATTGTTCCGTCACGATCGATAAATAAAATCTTTACGCGCCCGTTTTGACGGGAGATCGCCCGATTCGCCTTCTTCGATTCAGCCGTTTCTGTATCCATAATTAATAAAAATTATTCATTTGTAAAATTCAACCTGTTGCATGCTGCGGTTTCAAACTCCTTGAACGGGTATTAAATAACCCAATGCCCACGCAATGAAACACCCGCTGTTACCGGATGATGTTTAAGTTCCATATGCTTTCAGCGCGCCCAGTAAAATTTCATTCTCCCGTGGAGTACCTACTGTTATCCTCAAACAATTACCACACAATGGCTCCCTGCTCCTGTTGCGCACAATAATTTTTTGCGTCGATAAATAGTTATAAAGTGCAGCTGCATCATTGGTTCTTATCAAAATGAAATTGGCATCACTGGGATAAATGTCGCTGATAAAATTAAACTGAGAAAACTGGTGCCGCAGTTTTGTTCTTTCTTCGACAGTGATCTTTATGTTCTTATTTACTTCGTCAATGCGGCCCAGGGCTGCAATGCCAAGTTCCTGTGAGGCCTTATTGATATTATACGGCGGCTTGACCTTATTAAATATCTCTATAATTTTTTCAGAAGCAAACGCCAGCCCCAGCCTCAAGGCAGCAAGGCCCCATGCTTTTGAAAGCGTTTGCATTACTACCAGGTTTCCGTATTCAGTAAGCTCCTGCAAAAAAGTCTTTTGCCTGGAATAATTGATATACGCTTCGTCGATTATAACAATACCATCAAAATTATTCAGGAGCACCTCGATATCTCTCCGGTTTAAATTATTGCCGGTGGGGTTATTCGGAGAACAGATGAAAAGTAGCCTGGTATTAAAATCTGCGGCCTTCAAAATGGCGTCGATATTAAGCTGGAAGTCCCTGGTAAGGTTTACTTCTTTTACGTAAACGTCGTTTATATTGGCACAAACCTTATACATACCATAAGTTGGCGGGCAAATAATTACATTATCTTTTCCAGGTTCACAAAAAATCCGGTACGCCAGATCGATCACTTCATCACTTCCATTCCCGAGGAAAATATTTTGCGGTGGAACTCCTTTTATCTTTGAAATTTCTATTTTTAATTGCTTCTGCAATGGATCAGGATAGCGGTTGTAACTTGCATCTAACGGTGAGCCATAGCTGTTTTCGTTGGCGTCTAAAAAAACGGATGCCTCGCCCGTATATTCAGAACGGGCCGAAGAATAGGGCTGTAATATTTTTATATTCTTTCGCACGAGACTGTCAAGATTAAAATTTTTCATATCACTTTTTTTTCAGTCGTATGCTGGCAGCATTCTTATGCGCATCCAATCCTTCGGCAGCGGCCATCTTTTCGACTGTCGCACCAATATTTCTGATTCCTTTTTTACTAATTTCCTGGAATGTGACTTTTTTCATAAAACTACTTATTGACACACCACCCTGTGTTTTCGCAAGTCCGTTCGTTGGCAACGAGTGATTGGTTCCGGAAGCATAATCGCCGGCACTCTCGGGAGAATAATTTCCGATGAAAACACTGCCTGCATTTTTTACATATTTGGCGATCTTCCGGGCATTCTTTGAAGCAATGATTAAATGCTCGGGAGCATATGTATTCAGGAAGTCAAAAGCCTCCTCAATATCTCCAATTACAACAAACCGGCTGTTGGAAAGGCTTTTTTCAATAATATCTTTCCGTGGCAACAAATGTATCTGGTTATTAACCTCTTCAATAACGGCAGTAATGATTTGTTGTTTATTTGCAACCAACACTACCTGGCTGTCGGTGCCGTGCTCTGCCTGGCTTAACAGATCGGCTGCGACAAACCCGGGAATACAGGTCTCATCAGCATAAACGGCCAGTTCACTTGGTCCCGCCAGCATATCAATAGCAACCCCTGCAAGGTTTACTAATTTTTTAGCACTCGTTACAAACTGGTTACCCGGACCAAATATTTTATCAACTTTTTCAACACTTTGCGTACCATATGCCATTGCCGCTATTGCCTGTGCACCCCCCAGCTTATAAATCTTTTTTATGCCCAATAACTGTGCAACAAAAAGGATCACTACATTTATTGTACCATTTGCGTTTGCCGGCGTGCAAACAACAATATTGTCGCACCCTGCAATCTGCGCAGGAATAGCAAGCATTAGCAAGGTTGAAAATAAAGGGGCAGTACCGCCCGGGATATACAGCCCAACATTTTCAACGGGAATACTTTTCTGCCAGCAAACAACGCCCGGCATGGTTTCAATTTCTTTTACGTCTTCCTTTTGGCCCTGGTGAAATTTCTCAATATTTTTTTTTGCGGTCCTGATAGCTTTTTTCAAACCTTTGCCGATTGAAATTCCAGCTGCCAATATTTCATCGGGGCTCACCAATAGGTTTTCCGGGGCAAATCCATCGAATTGCAAGGCGTACTTTTTTAAGGCTTCATCGCCCTTTTGCTTTACCGATTCGATAATTTCAGAAACAGACGCGTCTAGCTCAACAGTATTAAATTGTGGCCGCTGTATAAGTTGTCGCCATTTTTCTCTTGGGGGATTTACAATAATTTCATTCATGGTTTTCAGGATATCATTTTTTCAATAGGTACTACCAGGATTCCCTGTGCCCCAAAAGATTTAAGTTTTTCAATTATTTCCCAAAAATCACTTTCATTTATCACACTTTGGACACTACTCCAGCCGCTTTCCGCCAGTGGAACAATGGTCGGGCTTTTCATACCGGGCAAAATGCCTGCAATATCTGCCAACTGTGAATTTGGCGCATTTAAGAGTATGTATTTGTTATTTTTTGCTGCCTTTACAGCTTCGATCCGCATCTGTAAATTCGCAAGAATTATTTTATTTTCCGGTGTTAAATTTTTATTGGCAATCAATACAGCTTCGGAATTCAGGATAACTTCCACTTCTTTTAATCCATTGGTAAAAAGTGTACTACCACTGCTTACTAAATCACAGATCGCATCGGCAAGGCCGATACCAGGCGCTATTTCCACGGAACCGCTTATTTCATGAATTTCCGCATCTATCCTTTTATCATTAAGGAAATCCTGCAGGAGCCTGGTGTATGACGTGGCAATTTTTAGATTTTGCAAATCATTTATGGTTTGGTAATTCATACTCTTTGGCACTGCGATACTTAGCCTGCATTGCCCAAAGCCAAGTTTTCCCACAACGTCAACGTCCTTGTTTTTCTCGTACACTACATTTTCACCTACAAATCCTACATCGGCAACGGAGTCGAAAACATACTGCGGAATATCATCGTCCCGCAAAAAATAAATTTCAAGGGGGAAATTATAAGCTACGGCTTTTAACTGCCTGTTACCATTATTCATTTCAATGCCACACTCTTTTAAAAGCTGTGAAGAATGTTCATTAAGCCTGCCCGATTTTTGCACCGCGATTTTCAGCATTACGTTATTTTTAAATGAAAAGGGCTCACTTTTCAGTAAGCCCTTTTGAAAATATGTTTCACCACATACCAATCAATATAGCTTACCCGATGATAAAAAATGATGATGGTGTATGTGTATCAATTGCTTCATTACGGGCACAAAGTAAGGAATGAAAAGTTATTATAACAAAAATATTTTGTGAAATTAAAAAGGAGTAACCGATACTCCAATACCATTGTAATTTTTATAGAGAATTTTCCCGTCCTCAAATGTAACTCCTTCAGCTACGTCTTCTGCAAGTAATAAAGGCCCATCCATATCTGCGTAATCGATCAAAGGCAATAGTTGTGCTATGGCGCCCGTGCCTATGGAACTTTCGTTCATACTCCCAACCATAACTTTCATAGAAAGCTCACGCGCCTTTGTTATCATGCGCAAGGCCGGGGTAATACCACTGCATTTCGTGAGTTTAATGTTTATCCCATGAAAATGGCCATGGCATTTTTCGACATCCTGTTCGGCCACACAACTTTCATCTGCAATAAGCGGGAGTGGCGAATTTTTAAATAAAAATTCCATCCCCTCCCAATCGTCTTTTGCTAGTGGCTGCTCGATAAATTCTACATCCAGTTTTTCAAAAGCCTGTATTTTTTCCAGGGCTTCCTTTGCTTGCCAGGCAGCATTTGCATCGATCCTAAAAACAGATGATGTATGTTTTCTCAGTGCTGTAATTATTTCAACATCATTATGCGTACCCAGTTTTATTTTATAAACCGGCCATGGCTTCTCCTTCATTTTGCCAACCATATTTTCGACAGTATCGATCCCGATGGTATAATCGGTAACAGGATTTTTTGAGATATCAAGTCCCCAAAGAGAATATAACTGCTTCTTTTTTTGCTTGCCATACAAATCCCACCCCGCCATATCAAGTGCACAAACCAAAAAAGGATTTCGGGGAAAAAGATGGTGCAGGTAATGCCAGTACCTGTCAGGATTTGTGAATGCAAATTTTTCGATAAAAGGTCTTTTTGTCTCGAGGTCGGCAATCATCTTATCAACAGTTATATCATAATGGATAATCGCGGGTGATTCTCCATAACCCTTAATCCCAAAGCTTTCAAGTTCTACCAACAGGGATGGCTGGTGCGTTTTCGTTCCTTTTGAAATAGTAAAAGGGTACGTGAATGGAAGGTTTATCGATTTATATTTTATAAGCATAATATGATAGGTAAGCCGGAAGGAAATAGATCCCCTGACCTTGCGTCCTTATTTAACCGATCCAGGCAGGGGAAAAGTACTGCCAACTTTTGAAAGGTTGATTTATCTGCCTGTTTAGCATTTAACGGGATCGCATTTTAACGAAAATAAAAACGGTGTTACACACTTAGAGGGCCCACTCACCTGGAATCTTTACAACTTGTGGAATTATCCCTCCGCCTTGAGCGCAGGGGCCGGTGTTCTCCCGCTTTCTTTCACATATTTTTTTATTCCGGCATTAAATTCAGTTTCCTTCAACAGATCTTCCAGGTTAAGGTGCATCCGGTATTGCCAGTAATGATTAGGGTTGGAAGGGATATTAATTCTTTCATCATTCGGGTTTTCCCGGCGTATTTTTTCGTTAATCCCGAGCATATCCTGTAAGAGAAATATACTCCACATTGCGGGCGAATATAAATGTTGCAATATTATTTCCTTATTGATCCATGCCTCACAGAAATAGGGCGCCTGGCCGTAATGGCCGAGCATATATTTGTAAAATCGCTCTGTTTTACCCCTGTCCTCTTCCCACCACCCCCTGATAGTGCTCATATCATGAGTCGAAGGTGTCACTACCGCCAGGTAAGGCGAATCATTGGGATGAAAAAATTCGGTTTTTGGATCCTTTGGCATCCGCTGTATCTCAAGGCTGAGAATGCCTAGTTGTTTCATCACCTCGGGAACACAATGAGGCACCATTCCCAGATCTTCTCCGCAAATAAGCATGTTGGTACTGCGCTTTAACTGTGGCAATTTCTTCAGAGCTTCCTTCCTCCAGAAATCATCCTGCCTGTAGTAAAAATAATTGATGTACAATTCCTGTAAACGGTCGCGGGTATCGTTGTCGAGGTGTTGAAAGGAAGAAGTGTCCTTCATTCCAATCCTGAAGTGAAATTGAGTGCTGCCCGAATTTTCTTCTTCCAGTAAGATTACATTGCTTATTAAATCAAAAAGGCATTGCTGTATGGTTTCGCTGCTCCCAAAGTCATTTTGAATAAAATACCGGGCCACTTTTACCTGCGTGTTGAATTCCTCTTTTAGTCTTAATTGCCCATTTAAAAAAGGTTCAAGGAAGTGGCTTTTGATATATTCTGCGTTCTCATTACATGCTGCAGAAAGAACTTCGCTGGTAATAAAGGGTTTGCAATAACGGTCATAATCAAACCAGATATCCCGGGATTTAAATTCGGATATGTGAATAGGAATTGCTGGAACAAACCGGCCCAGGATACCTTCCACTGCATGCAGCGGGATACTCCATATCCTAAAAAATCCGAGAATATGATCTATACGAAAAGCGTCAAAATAATTACTCATTTGGTCAAAACGAAGACGCCACCATTTAAATCCATCCTCCTTCATTTTACTCCAGTTATACGTAGGGAATCCCCAGTTTTGTCCTTTAACCGAAAAGTCATCGGGTGGTGCACCTGACTGTTCATCCAGGTTATACAATGAAGGGTTTGCCCATGCATCGCAGCCATACCTGTGAATACCGATAGGGATATCTCCCTTTAAAACTATTTTGTGCCGGTGAGCGTAGTCTACGGCAGATTTTAATTGAAGGTGAAGGTGGTATTGAACGAAATAGAAAAATGCTACTTCATCATAATGAGAACGGGAAGGTGATACGAGTTTCTGGACTTCCGACTCATTATAAACTTTATGATTTTTCCATTGATTAAAATCGGCGGTATTATTTTTATTGCGGAGATAAGAAAATGCTGCATATGGCACCAGCCAATGACGGTTCAATTCAAAAAATTCAAAGTAAACAACGTCACTCTTTAAAGTATCCTTCATCGCCAGATACAATTCTTTTAAAATTGACCATTTGAATTTCATTACCTGTTCATAATCAAAAACCGAAAGCTCATTGAGTTGTTTTTGCTTTTTCTTCAAGGGCTTCACGATATCCATGTGATTTTTACCGGCGATCTTTTCAAGATTAACATACAATGGATGCAAGGCAAAAGCAGAAATTGCGGCATAGGGATAAGAATCATGCCAGCTATTTCTTGCGGTTGTGTCGTTCACCGGGAGCAATTGGACCAATTGTAAGCCGGTTTGCTTTGCCCAGTCAATAAGAAGTGGGATATCGGTAAACTCACCCACCCCAAAACTCTTTTTTGACCGCAGGCTGAAAACCGGAATCGCAACGCCCGCACCCTTCCAGTTAACCACCGGGGATTGCACAAAACCATCATGAATAATTGTCAGCGTGGTTTTTTTTTCAATTTTTTGCAGGATACGGTTTTCACCTTCCTCAAAACGAACGATTTTTTTCTGTTCAGCATTATAAATACCGTATTTATAAGACGCCGGCCATTCATTTGCCCGTATATGGGCGCGGCCAACAAACCAGTTATTTGCCGGTGTAAATAAAATTGGATCGGTCGTGCTCCAGTTTTTTAAATTTTCTGTAGAGCCGCACATACATATCGTTTCCCCGGGTTGGAGCAACAGCGCTTTAACCCGGAATTCATGAGTAAAGCTTATGGGAAATTCAGGTTTTACTTTGATAACACCTGGAAGTAATACCTTGCTGAAAGCACGGGTAAAAAATACATTCGCCGAATTAGAGGCGTCATTCCATGTATCAAAAACTGAAACCGCTTCCACCCTGATCAACGACAAATCTATAGCACGGCTCTCTTCTCCGTCAAAAATCCCGGAACCGTCCTTATCTTTTAAAAAATATTTATATAAAACGATATCATCAAAATTTTTAGGAAAGTCAATTTTAAGGTGCCAGTAATCATTGTTAAAATAAGACAATTCAACGGCTGCTGCTGCGTCATTATTCCCTAAAAAATCGTTGTTACCGAAAATGTAAAGAGCCTGCCCGAATTCTGTATGGTATTTTAAATAAAAATGAATTGTCATTAATTATGGGTTAAATAACATCAATTAATTCGTTTGTAAATAAAATGTAAAATATACACAACTAATACCGGGCACTAAAATAATTTAAAAAAATGCAGAAAAATACTACAGGCCTGTTCATTGACTTAAAAAACAAATAAGTATCCAAACCATAACACCCAGAACAAGAATCCCAGCCACGCTGATGTTATTTTATCTTTCTTCGTTGTTATTTCTTTTTTTTGCTTTTGATGTGGGCCATAGGCTAATAATACACCTAACGGGCCTATAATCGAAGCAATGACAAACCAAAGAAGGTCAAATTTAAACTTGGTCTTTTCGGTGTCAAAATAATCTGTTATCAGCAGATCAGGATTTTTTTTTAAATCCCGTTTCATTTGCCGTTGAACAACTTTAAAATATATCCTTTGAAAAAAGCTGAGCTTTTTACCGGTAGCGGCAGCGAATTCCCGGGCAGACAGCTTAACAAATGCTGACGCCTTGAAATATCCAGGCATTGGGTTTTCTGTTTTGATCTCATTAGGTACCGGCCTCACAACGCTAAATGAAAAGCCATTTTGAAAAGTAAGAAAAACCGAAAAAACAGCCAGGCCTGAAGCCCTTAGAAATTTTTGAGATATAACCATTTTCTTTAGTGTTTAAACAAATGATTTATTAATGCCTGCTATGATTGCAAATGTAATTTTTAATTGGGGGAAACAATAAAAAGAGGCTGGAAATATACAGCCTCTTTTTATGGTAAGTCCCGAATAAAAAAATTATTTTCCCAACCCACAATTTCCTGTCCTGTTAGCTATATTTTCATTTTTTGCGGCGGTCATACTTGTTAGCAGATCTTTATTGCGGCACCTTAACCACAATAATTGTTCTTTTGTTGTTTCCTGCACTGCCTGAATAAAATAACTTCCCGCCCGGCAGTTACCGCCTATTCTTAGCGTTTGGCCTGGGCTACGTTACTTTTGGTTTCCGGCAGTTTCCCTGCGAATTCATCGTTCAATGATAGAGAGGCTCCCGGTATTTTGCAATTCAGGCGATTGGGCTAAATGAACATCCTGGCATTAAAACACCAGGGCAGATTAATGATAGATTAATACGTGTGGCAGCAGGGTGAATTGATTTATGATGATGAAATACGGATTTTCTCCCGGAAAAAATGCAATGGCAACATTTTTCTTTTACCGCACTATTTACTTTGCCTCATTTTTATAGTAGCTTATATCCTGGATAACAAAAGAGGCTGCAACATATACAATACCATCTTCTCCAAAGCCCTTTGGCGAAACTACCGGTGTAATTTTTTTAATTTCCTTTTATTACTTTAATACTTTGTGTTTGTTGCGATGCAATTATTGTAAGCAGGTAGGTTCCTTTTGATAACCTTCCGGTTTCATTTATCTCCACAACATTGCTACCGGGGGATAAAAAGCTATTCTTTTTATACAATTGTTTTCCACTTAAATCAGTTAGTATAAATGTTGCATTATCCTGGCCAAATGATTCAACATTTACCACCAATCTATTTGTAAATGGATTTGGACTTACGATGGCAAATCCACTGTGGTATTTCCTGATTTTTATGACCTCACTAAATTTAAAATTACCATCTTTGTCTACGCTTTTTAAACGGTAATAATATAAGGAATTTCCTGCAGCGGTTATGGGATCATAATAAGCATATGCGGAATTTCCTGTAACGTTAATTTGGGTGATGCGTTTAAAATTTTGTCCATCGCTGCTACGTTGCAGTTCATAATACCTGATGTTAAGTTCATTGGCAACTTTCCAGGATAGCTGGTTATTGCTTCCATTATTTTTTCCCGTAAAAGACAGTAATGTTACGGGTAAAGGGCCTCCTTCCGGTACTTCAATAAATGCTCCGGCAGGATTTGCACCATTGAAATCATTGTAATCAATCAGCTTCGTATAAGTTGAAGATGTTGGGTCATAGGAAAAAATTACGCCATTGCCATTGATTCCTCCCTCAGATGTAGTGCCATATAGCTTTTCATCGCTTGCCTGCAACAACACGCCATAAGGATTTGCTCCATCGGCATAGTTAAAACTCTTTACCGTGGTGATAACGGAGGAGGATGGATCATAGGAAAAGATATTCCCGAAAAAGTTGCTTCCCCCACTGCTTGTCATGCCATATAGTTTTCCATCAGTGGCTTGTATAAGGCCACCGGAAGGATAGAGGCCATTGGTAGAATCAAAATCCATCAGGTTTACATACGCGGACGAGGATGGATCAAAAGAAAAAAAGACACCCATATTGTGGCTTCCTCCAAAACCTGTCATGCCATAAAACTTTCCGTTGGTTGCCTGCACAAGGCTACCCTGGGGTGAGAAACCAGTGGCTTCATCAAAACTATACAACATAGTATACACAGAGGAGGATGGATCAAGTGAGAAAATAACGCCATCACCATGGTTTCCGCCCTGGTTGGTCATGGCATAGAGTTTCCCATCGCCTCCCTTGATAAAGTTGCCTACAGGATAGGTACCATCAGTTGGGTCAGTACTATTAGGATCATCAAATTGCCTCACCTCTGAATAAGTGCTGTTGGAAGGATCAAAGGAAAAAATAAAGGCATATGGGAAACGCTCTCCTCCACTTACCATACCATATAGCTTCCCGTTGGCTGCCTGTGTGAGGCTGCCGGTAACCTGGCCCCTTGTAAAACTCAGCAACTCGCCATATGTTGAACTGGAAGGATCAAATGAAAAAAGAACACCCTGCCCATTGGTTCCCCCATAACGGGTGGTCCCATAGATCTTTCCGTCGGTTGCTTTCACCAGGCCGGTTGAAATGCTGCCGGCCCTGCCGGTTGCAAATTCTTTCAGCTTTGTATAGGTGGAAGCTGAAAGATCATAAGAAAAAACAGCACCAAAATCCATGCCCGCACCATCGAATGTAAGGCCATATAACTTTCCATCGGTTGCCTGTATAAGGCTGCCACCAGGATGGGCGCCGGTGGGACCGTCAAAATCCCTCAGCTTCGTATAAGTAGAATTCGAAAGGTCATAAGAAAAAGCAACACCATTGCCCGTAGCTCCACCTCCGGATGTGAGGCCATAGAACTTTCCATCGCTTGCCTTGATGAGGCTGCCGGTAGGAAAAGCTCCCTCAGCCGGCCCATTATTGGAATTATCGAAACTCTTCACGTTAGCAAGGGCAGAAGTAGAAGGATCGAATGAAAAAATATTACCAAAGCCGAGCCCCCCATTCTTTGTTGTGCCATATAACTTTCCGTCGCTTCCCTGAATAAAGCTGCCATAAGGGTCGGCGCCATTGGGATTATTAAAATCGATCACTTTTGTATATACGGAAGTTGTGGGATCAAACGAAAAAATAACTCCATTACCGGTGCTTCCTCCATTTACCGTCATACCATAAAGCTTTCCATCGGTTCCCTGCAGTAAGTTGCCGGAAGGATTGCCTCCATTGGTACCATTAAGATCCTCCAGTTTTGTGTAAGTTAAATTGAAAGGGTCGAAGGAAAAAACAACCCCAACATTACCGGTACCCCCTTCTGATGTGAGGCCATATAACTTTCCATCACTTGCCTGTACCAAGCTACCAAGAGGGGTCTTACCATCTGCACCGGTAAAACTCTTCAGTACTGTATAAGAATTAGACGAAGGATCAAAGGAAAAAATAACTCCGTTACCTTTCCCTCCCCCAGACGCCAGCCCATATAATTTCCCATCGCTTGCCATGATAAGGCTGCCGGTAGGGTTTGTGCCAATACTATAAACAAGATGCTTCAGAATGGTGAAATGGAAGGTGGAAGGATCATACGAAAAAATAGTGCCTGAGCTATTACTACCTCCTGCAGACGTCATGCCATATAACTTACCATCGCTTAACTGGATTAAATTTGTATACATAGGATTAGCGGCAGAGACTGCGAAAGAGTTGAGAACGGTTAACTCATTTGTAGCCGGCATAAATTTATTAAGAGTGCCTCCACCATCTGTTCCTCCATTGAGTGTTGTGCCATATAAAGTTTGTGCCTGTATGGATAACATACATGCCAAAAAGGGAAAGATGCTTATTAAAATCTTTTTCATATCAAAAATAATTTTGAACTAATTAACTGGTTTAAGTTTTGGATCGTGTGCTATATGCTGCATCATTATATTTTTAGTGCGCCGTGTTTATGTCAATTATCCATTCGCTAAATTTTGTAAACAATATCGTCTGCTGCAAGCTAACTGCATTATGAAAAAGCCCTACCCATTTATTTGCCCATACCAGATGATTACTTTGGGTGCAAGTGAAGAAAAAACCATGAGCTGGTGACACTACGATGTATTTCAATGTGTGGAAAAAAACCAGCACGCAACAGGTTTAGACCTTTGCGCCTGTTTTAAGCGATCTTGTGTTAAAATTAATAATAATAACAAAATTTACAAAAAAATCCCGGAGAAGGGCATTAATTAAATTAAAAAAGGCTACCCGTTTGGGTAACCTTTTTTATTAAAATATCCGTTTTAATTATTTCACTTCTTCAAATTCCGCATCAGTAACATTGTCATTCGCGTTGGCGTTGGCGTTGGCTTCTGCATTTTCATGTGGTTGCTGTGCATTCGCCTGCCCATCGCCATTCGCACCAGCCTCCTGTGTAGCCTTATACATTTCTTCGCTTGCCGTAGTCCATGCAGCATTCATTTCTGCAACCGCGGTATCAATCGCACTTATATCCTGTAATTTATGGGCTTCTTTTAACCTGGTCAAGGCTGTTTCAATAGGGGCTTTTTTATCAGCAGAGATTTTATCGCCATATTCCTTCAATTGCTTCTCTGTCTGGAAAATTAAGCTATCGGCCTGGTTGATCTTTTCGATTTTTTCCTTTGCTGCTTTATCTGTCGCCTCATTTGCCTTGGCTTCATTTTTCATCTTTTCAATTTCTTCTTTATTTAAGCCACTGCCAGCCTCGATCCTGATGTTATGAGTTTTGCCAGTGCCTTT
>JBDTLZ010000099.1:0-33181 GCA_039934515.1 Ginsengibacter sp. | reverse complement strand
CAAAGAAAGAAATGGCGTTTGCACATATGGATATTCCAGGGATTCAACGCCACCAAATTTTTGCATCTCCTTTGTATCCCGCTGTTCCTGCACATCCATCACATCATCTATGGTGACAACCCCTAACAATACCTTATCACTGTTAATGACCGGTAAAACTGTGCGATCATATTCCCTGAATTTTGTGATGACTTCATCGGCGCTGTCGTCAATACCAAGCTGTACGCAGTAACCGTCCATAATTTCTGATATGTGTTTTTCCGGTGCATTTAACACCAACCTCCTTACGGGTATGTCGTCAATTAATTTTCCTTCTTTATCTATTACATAAATCACGTTAGCTGTTTCATTATCGGCCTGGTGGTTTCTTAGATATTCATTTGCTTTTTCGATTGTCATGTCTTCCTGTATGGAAGCAAATTCCGTATTTACAATTCTTGCAACACTCTCTTTCGGATAACCAAGCAGGTCATGGGTAGCTTTTTTATTTTTATCTTCCAGTAATTCAAGGACATACATTCTTTCCACTCCTTTGTAAGAGTTTATCAACGCCAGCCGGTCATCTGAACTTAACTTGTTTAAAATATAAGTTGATTTTTCTTTACCCAAACCCCGTAGTATTTTCTTTTGCAATAAGATATCCAGGTAGGAAAATACAATTATCTGCTTTCTTGAAGGAAAAGACTGAAATGCGTGTATGGCCGAATCGACAGGCAACTCGTTAAACAATTTAGCCACCTCTGAAGGGTGGATATTGCTTTGCCTGCTTATATGAAGCAATGATGCTATATCACCTCTCATAATTTTTTTCCTTATCTCCTGTAAGCTTATCATATTCAAAATTTACCAACAAAAATACTGGTTAACAGACAGTGAAATAAAAAAATCAAATAATCCCCCAGGTGGGCAAAAGAATATTAATAAAGGCGATCGATGAGGCATCCGTTAATAGTACCGGCACCTTCTCCCTGTTATACGGTCATTTTCCGGCAAATACTTCATTTGTCATAAAATTATAATATAACTGTTCCACGGCTAAATAGCCCTTTCTCCAAAAACTTAACATTGTCGATGTTAAGTTTGCATTATTTTTACGCCCCATATTTCATAACTTAAAAAGGATTCGTATGACAGAGGCTGAAAAAACGGGAATTGTAAAAAAGCATACTAAAAAAGAAACACAAAAAGAAGTGTTTGAAAAATTGTCCGGCGCACTTGCTGAATATAAAAGCAAGCTGGACGGCAAGAAGTTTGAAACCAAACTTAAAAAGGCCAGCAAGCTTTTTGCTGTTGACATAGTCAAGGCTATTAAAAAAGACCGTAAAAAAAGGCGCACTCAGAAACCAGGCGATAAAATATAACAATACCCACTTGTTACAATTCTTGAAACCGTCATATAACTACGATGGTTTTTTTATTCCTGGCATTGTGTTCTATACTGCGTAAACCTATTGTTTTACTACTTTAATTATTCGCTTATGCAGCCCTTGCCTGATTTCTGCAAAATATACCCCTGGCTGCAGCTTATCGCCAAAACGGAACGTATTATTTTTTACGGTAACGGGTTTTAAAATCAATCGACCGGCAATGTCAGACAAGCTCACTTCGATCTTTTCATTGGAGATTGATTTTATCTCCATGGTAAAATTCTGGCTGGACGGATTCGGTGACACTTTACAATCAAGGAAATCATCAACATCATTTTCAATACTTCCTGCATGATGATGACTATCCTGCCCAAAATCATAAGGGCCTTTAGAATAATATCCATAGGTATGATGCGGCACGAATATCCTGGTTTTCCGTGCTGTAGTATTGCCTGACGCATCTGAGCATGTGACTGTAACAGTGTACACTCTGCCATTCCCGTTGCCTGATCTTTCGGCCCGCAGCTTTACATGGTGGTTGTCCACAATCACCCAATCCGGTGACTTGTCGCCAGGCCCTGTTCCGGAAACTGGTTCATCACTCTTCACGTCGAGCACACAGGAAGCTGTTCCGCAATGGTCCCAGGCGAAATAATTAATGCTTACGTTTCTCATTGTATGATCCGCAGGCCATAGTATTGCCGGGTATGGTAATACCGGGGTTATAATGGGCCCTCTGCTATCCCTTACTTCAATTTTAAAGCTGCAACTATCCTTTTTGCCAGACGCACTGGTTGCGACAAATGTGTTGATAGTTGTGCCAACAGGGAAAAACGCGTCACCAGGTTTACCACTCGTTTGTTGTAACGTCGTAGTTTCGCAATCATCTTTAATTACGGGCACCTTGTAGCGTACAACAATTCCGCAACTTCCTGCAGGTGCATTTACAACAATGTCTTCATTGCATATAATTACGGGTGCGGGGCATTGGGGTTTACCGGCAAAATAAAAAGATGAAAGAGTCGTGGACTTAGTAGTAAATACATAATCACCTCCCCAAACTTCAGGAGAAGCAGATATCGTACCTGTGAGGATTGATGCAGCAGGTAAACATATATCTCCATTTTGATAAATCAGCAGGTCATTGATATTTCTAATTTCCGAAGATGCCCCATTTGAATGAACCGAATTTTGCAGGGCAAGGAATTCGGAGCCCTTGATGTAGAGGCGAATATCTATCGCTGATCCTGGTGGTGTTTCAGATGCAAGGGTTATATTTCTGTCGAGATACAATTTATTTTCTACATCCTCCCTCACTGCTCCCTTGTTTATATAAATTGAAGCAGTAACAAGGCCGAGGTTATTGCCATTTGCTTTTATCTCAGCCACTGCATTGCCCTTCTCATCCATAATGGGCAACCATATATTATTATTGCTATCATCAACTGTTATTGAAGGAAAGGTCACACAATTGCCGGAAACTCCGGGAGCTACCGGTGCCGGCACACGTGCCAGGTCATTCGAAAAAGCTCCATCCGTTCCCGCGAAGTCTTTCTTTTTTGTGTAAATATTTGTGGCAGGATCCCATTCAAATAATACTCCATTATTATTTATCCCGCCCAGGTTTAGCGTACCATAGAATTTGTCTTCGCTTAAAGCTAAACTGCCGAAAGCTGCAAACCCATTAGCGCTATCAAACCTTACCTTTACTGTATAAATGTTAGTCGCAGGATCCCATTCAAAGATTTCTCCCAACCCATGACTTTCACCAGGAGGTGTAAGTCCGTAAAATTTCTTTTTATATAGTGTTAAGTTGCCACGCGGGCCTGCGAAAGGCTGACCAAAACTGCTAAAATCAACCTTTTTGGTATAAATATTTGTCAACGGATCCCACTCAAAAATTACACCATTGCCAGCGACACCCCCTCCGGCTGTAGTGCCGTAAAACTTTTCCCCATAGCCCATCAAAGTGCTGAATGGCGCATAACCGTCTTCGAGATTGGCACCAAAATCAATTTTTTTTGTATATACATTAGAAACCGGGTCCCATTCAAATATAACCCCGTTAAAATAATCCTGGTAGATGCCACCCGAACCGGCCGTACCGTAGAATTTATTCCCACTCAGCGTGAGACTGCCATTAGGATTGTATCCACTTACGCTGCTAAAATCAAATTTTTTATCGAACTGGTTTGTTACAGGATCCCATTCATAAATTATTCCCTTTTCATCATTTCCACCGGCATATGTAGAACCGTAGAACTTACCATTAGTAAAGACCAGGTATCCCCTGGCGTCACGGCCCCCGGCAACGTTGAGGTCAATCTTTTTTGAGTAGTTTTCACTGGATGGATCCCATTCAAAAATCACCCCCGCATCATTGCTTCCACCCGTCCTCGTTGTTCCGTAGAGTTTGCCATTTAGCGGTGTTACCCTACACAAGGGGTCAGTGCCATCTGAACCATTCGTAAACTCATACCTTACCCTGAAATTATTTCCCGATCTATCTGTACTGTAAATAACGCCAGTACCTTGTGCACCTCCTGCCTGGGTCGTGCCCCAAAGCTGGTACACGCCTTGCGTGAACGAAACTGTTACCAATAGCAGGAGAACTGAGAATAATACGGTTCTTTTCATAAGAAAAATTTTGGGTTATTAATGGCGCAAGCGCTCATTAGAGTAAGGGGATCAAACAATAACAAAATAAGGATAAAATGCTAACATCTGCAAGTAGATACCGGCAGTCAAATTGATAGCATTACCTTCCGCCTCCGGCACACCTATTTGATACCTGCAAATACGAAATTACTGCTACCATACATACAACTACCGGATTGGGGCACAATTCATGTAGGTATTATTCTATCGGTTAAATTAGGTTATAAAAAATATGAAAGCAATAAGAATTCATGAATTTGGAGGACCCGAAGTACTAAAAATGGAAGAGGTACCACGTCCAAAACCTGGAGCAGATGAGGTATTGGTCAAAGTATTTGCTACTTCAGTAAACCCTATAGACTGGAAAATCAGGGAAGGCCTTCGTAAAGAAAAGTTCCCCACCACCTTCCCCTTAACCCTGGGAGTAGATGTATCAGGCGAGATAGAGGAAGTAGGCAGTGATATAAAGACATTTAGAAAAGGCGATGAAGTGTATAGCCGGCCAGACCCCACGAGAAATGGAGCGTATGCGGAATATGTCGTAATTAAAGCCAACCAGGTAAGCCTGAAACCACAAAGCATCAGTCATGAGAAGGCTGCTGCCGTACCGCTTGCAGCGCTAACTGCCTGGCAGGGCTTATTTGACCACGGGCAACTACAACCTGGGCAAAAAATATTGATACACGCCGCGTCCGGTGGCGTTGGGAGTTTCGCTGTGCAGTTTGCGAAATGGAAAGGAGCCTACGTTATAGGTACAACATCAAAAGAAAATATTGGTTTTGTAAAAGACCTGGGCGCTGATGAAGTTATTGATTATAAGGAAGAAAAGTTTGACGAAAAACTGAAAAACATCGACCTGGTATTTGACACAATAGGAGGCGATACGCAAAGGCGTTCTTTAACTGTCCTAAAAAATGGCGGACGGCTGATCACTACCTTACAACCTGCCAACCAGGAAGAAGCTACAAAGAAAAATATTCACATTGAAGGTTACACTGCACAGTCCTATCCGGAAGAATTAGAGCAGATAGCGCAGTTAATAGATTCCGGAAAAGTAAAGCCAGTTATTGCCAGGATATTTCCTTTCGAACAAGCGGCCGAAGCCCAAAAAATCAGTGAAAGGGGACATACGAGAGGAAAGATCGTTTTGAAAGTTGTATAAAATTATACACCATAGCATTTTGTAATTTATACAAGCTATGTTGACAAAAGCATTACATAAATCAGGGAAGAATACTTGCATTTTATAAAAATAATTTTTACCTTGCCACTGTTTGTATTCAATTGCAAGTTGCAGTATCGGGTTTGGTCCGAAAAGAGAATATAACCACCTTAATAAAGTTGAATAATGAGTCTCTTCGTATGTTAGCCTGTAGGAAGTATTTGTTCAATTTGAGCTTCATTTGCGGTTCATAACCTGTCTTGTGTTCTCAGAAAGTGCATTGAAACCGAACGTGAGTTATGGAACATATTTCTTCTAAAAAGGTGTTTTTTTATTTATGGCGTTTATCAACTCATCCACATTTATAATATTGTGTGGTAAAACCGGCTCGGGCAAAAGTCTCCTTTTGCAACAGATTGAGCTGTCCGGTTATCCTACTATCAATTTAGAAAAAATTGCATCGCACCGCGGATCTGTATTTGGCGGTTTATTATTACCACCACAACCTTCACAACAGGATTTTGAAAATGAATTAAAAAGATCAATATCCCGGAATACCCATTCAAAATATATTTTTATAGAAAGCAAAACACCGTCATTAGGAAAAAGAAAAATCCCAACCTGGCTGTATTCGAAAATGGATGATGGGATTTTAATTGAATTGGAAGTTGAAAAAAAGACACGTATTGACAACCTATTTAAAGAATACACAACCGCAGGCAAAAAAAAATTACTTGAATGTTTACAAAAGCTAAAAGAACGTTTACCGGCGGCCAAATTTGAACAATCGCAGATGTATCTTAACACAGAAAACTATGAGGAATTTATTGATAACATGCTTGATTATTATGACCAGTCATCAAGATACCATTTACCTAAAAAGGCGACTATTACACTACCGGTAGGGTCAACCAGCCAGTACCACATAATGCAGCAACTTATACAATTATTGCAACAGGCGGGTATTAATATTTCTGTTGGAATTCCCTTATCATCCTAAGCCTGCCAATTAGCCCGTAAATGATTAACCCCTCCTATGTAAAAGGCTACCGGGGGTATTTTAGTTGTATTATCGAGTGACATGTGCTAACGAAAAAAATATTTATCTTACATCTCCAAAAAAGGAAAATATAATTAATATGAAATTTGCATTATTATCAGTAACCTATGGGGGGTTGTTTTATAAAGGACAAGCATTATCACTTGAACAACAGATCCATCGCGCAAAGGAATTAGGCTTTGATGCATTAGCTATTGAAACCAAGCGTCCGGTTGCGTCACCTCTCGATTTAAGTAAGGCCGACCGCAGCCGCATAAAAAAGCTGGCTGCAGATGAAGGAATTGTGTTGTGTGCAATTGAAAGCTTGTCAAATTTTGCAGGAAAACATATGGAAGAAAGGGAAAACAATCTTGCTATGATGCGCCTTGTTTTGGAAATGGCAAACGATCTTGGTGTCGGGCTGGTAAAAGTTTTTGCAGCGTGGCCTGGAATTATCAATGATGAAGAAGACATCTCACTCTATGGACAATTTGAAAGAGGTGATTATTACAAACGTTTATGGCCGGCCGGCCTTCGCAAATGGAACCTCTGTGTTGAGGGCATCCGCGAGGTTGCAGATATGGCCGGCGACATGGGCATTACGCTGGCCCTTCAGAACCACGCACCCGTTATCACTAAAGGATACGAGGATACATTAACGATGATGCAGGAAATAGATCGTAAGAATGTAGCGCTTTGTATTGATGTGCCATTATTCTATGAGCGGCAGAGCGATGAATATGTACGAGTAGCTGTAGAAAACTGTAAGGGACATATTGTACATACGCACTATGGGGCGTGGAATTTCAGCCAGCAAAAAAATGGTGAAATTGTGCAGGACCCTTCCCCCAGCAGTGGCGATCAAATCAACTACCAGGCTTTTATAGAGGCGCTTTACCAAACAGGCTACAAAGGTTATCTTACTTCCGAATATTGTTTACCTGTGATTAAAAATCACCAACTCGCAGGTATAGAAGAGGTTGACCATGCGACGCGCATTTCGCTTCAATATATGAAACAACTGGTGCAGCAGGCTGTGCTGGCATAGTATTGCGCTACTTTTTAATTGCGTCTACATTATCATAATATAATCCGCTGGAGCCTTCACCGCGTCCTACCTGTTTGCGGTAGCCATACCAGTTTACAACTTTGCCATTATACCATCGCGTTCTCTGAAAATTTGCTGTAAGTTTTACACCCGCCCTTGGAATCTCCTCTTCATTAATAAAATAAGGGGCGGTTTGCTGGTCATTATCATCAATACCTTCACGCAACAATTGCGTATTGGGCCTTACATGTGTGAAGGCACTATTAAAAAGTCTCGGCATGGATGCGCGCTGCAACTGAATTTCCCTATTGCTGTCCTTGATATGAACCGGTATAAAAGGGATCCAGTTTTCAGGTACTGTATTCGCCAGTGTATATTTAAACATCGCATCGACATCGGAAATATTTGGTGGTGGAGTGGTATCAAACTGCTTTAACATATTTTCAAAATCCCTGGAATTATTATTACCGTCGATACTGTTGCCCAGCTCACCCGGAACCTGCGCTTCGATTGCCCAGATACTATTGGTCATTTCATCGCGTACAAAATGTACTTCTTCATAAGGGTCACTTTCAAGATTTTTAACCACATTGGGTGGCACCAACAATCTTGTATCGGTTGGAAGATTTCTTGCACCGTCAGTATTAATTGTGCTTAAATTATACATCCCCCACCCGGCCCAGTTGTCTGTTTCTCCCTGTATGGCAGACTTTACAAAAAATTGCTGCCCGAATACATCGGTAACAACAATGCCTTTTATTTCACAGAATGTTCCGACAGGCACCCGGTATGGTACCAACAACCAATCTGTATTATACATCAAAGCATACTCAGTGAAAATGAGTTTTGACAGGTCGGTAGTCTGGGCGCCTATGTTTCCCAGGTCAACACTACCATTTTCAAACTGCCACCAGCGTGAATTGGGAGCGCCTGCAAATTTTGCCTCAACTGGTATAACAGATAACAATTCTTTCTTCACACTGAGCATGTCGTCGTTATCAGCATCTCCTGATAAGCCCTCTATAGTTTCAACTTTATTTACATCAAAAGAGAACCAGTCAAGGTCTCCCGAATAATATTGATCAGCAGACAATATAATATTGCTTGCATCCTCTGCCGGTAACGCACAATCAAACTGGTATTCTAATTGTGAAGGCAGCCAGGCACTGCTTTCAACACTGCCAAAATCATAATTAGCAATGAACCAGCCAACAAATTCCGTTATCGCCTGCGTTACTAAAGATCTATCACCGGCAGAAGTACTGACAGTATTGATAACATTATTTTGATCGGTAACAATGGCCTGGTATAATGCAAATCCGTCAAAATATCTCCCCGCAGAAGCGTTCACCATGTTCACATAATTTTCGTTGCCCAGGGATTTTGCTTTATTGATAATAGTTACGTCACTGTCACCTGGCTGTACGGGAGATATTTCATTGATAGGAAATAATTGAATTAAATGCGGGCGGTAAAATTTGCTGCTATTGGTTGGAGATAAGCCAAGACTTTCGGCCGCATGATCGATGCATCTCAAAAAGATATAAGCCGCCTCAAGCTTACTTTTAAAATCAAGCCGGTAAGGCATATTTTCGATACGCTCTTCAAGCGGTATACTGTCATCAAATGGCTGCGCTTCCCCATTCGCAGTTTTCATGCGGGTAATTGCCGTCGTCTGCATATATATTTTAGAAAAAATTGCCGAGCCGGTATCCTCGCCCTGTAATTCACCAAACTGCCATTGCCTGGTCAGCATCCACAATGCATCATACACGCCGGCTTCCAGCACTTTATCAAATTCCGCATGCCTTGGCCTGGATTCAAGCCTGTTCCAGGCTCTGAATGGCTCGCACGAAAATGTATCTATTCTTGGCATAGTTAATTTTGTTTTGGCTGTTTGACATCTGCAAAATCCATAACCACCTGAACACCCAATGGATTGGTATCTTCATTTCTAAATTGTGGGGGCACAACTTCAGAAAATATTCCTGGTACCACCTGGCTTAGGAAAGAATGATCGAAATGATCTGGTTCTACGGCCCTGTTCTTGGCCATCTCCATTGTATCAACAATCGTATAGACCAGGTCATCCCACGTCCATTGATTGGTAATTTGTGGCGTAACCGCCAGCAATAAAGATTGGGGTGGCGATGCATTGGGATTATTATAATTAAAAGTTATCCCGGTTGTTTGCTCTTTACCCGGTATCATTTCTATCCATTCATCAATCACAAAACCGGACTGTACAACTCCAGCCTGCAATTGCTGAGGGTTAACAAGCAGCAACGATACAGAATCTCCGGCGGGCGTATAACTCGAAGGGTATTCAATACCCAGCCAGTAGTCACCTGCCGTATAAGGTAGCTGTGCCGGTTCCATTAACGGAACCGGTAAATTATAAATATCTGTTGTATGAATAACCATCGATACATCATACAGTCGCGCACGAACTTTTGAAATGTTTTGCAGCCAGTCTTCGGTTACGAGCACGCCACCATTCCGGGTAATTTTTTGACTGGCCGGTAAGGTAAGTTCTGCCTGAATATTTGTGACATTCAACGGAATGTACAAAGGATTCACCATTGCATTTTTGCCAAGTATTATTTTGTTAAGCTCAATAAGTTTCTGCACTTTTAGTTTCGGACTTGTAACAGTTGTAAGTGCCGTTATAGCATCACCTGCATTTTTTTGCCTGTCGGCTGCCTGTTTATATATATTAACCAGTTGCATCAGTAACGTTGTCGCCCGTAATGCAACAGTAGCCGATGCATCAAAAGGTATAGAAAGAGCGTGGGGAATACCAAGAAATACCGCTATGTGTAAATGCGCAAAAATCTTATCAGTATCTGAAGTAGCAAGTACAACATCAGCAACCGGTGTTTTGCCACTGAGCACGTCTGTGAGGAATGATTCCGCAGCAACAGCCTGCACAAATAATTGTAAAGACTTGTAGGCTCCGGTAACCCTTTTGTTTAATTCTACAACATCCCAATTGCCCGGGTTTTCACTCCTGATAAGATCATTGGGTAAACGCAGATCACTATCGCCGCAATATTTCGCATTACTCATCATATTACGGATATGGTTTATGAGTATATAAAGTTCCGAAAGAGATTTATCATCAGCATTCCAGGAAATATCCTTTTCCTTAAAATTGACAGCATACAGGGACTGGTAGTCATTGCTGTTTTTTCGAAATACATTAATGATGACTTCCTGCAATTCATTTTCAGCACCGGGCATCAAAAATAGATCCAATGGCTGGAGGTTTAAACTGCTTATCGAAAAACTAGTCTTTGTTACCTGCCTGTTAATATCAGTTTTTGTAAGAACATATTTAATGTTGCCGGCAGGACCAAGCGTTTGTCCGAGCCATTTATTAAACGTCGGTTCCGTTAAAGAACGCACCGTACTCGTATTACCCCACCCGGCGGGTATAACAGTTGAGTCTGTCGTTGCCGCAAAATTTATGAGCATTCGCTGCGTTACAACGATTCCATTCCTGGCCGTGTCGATGATCTGCGGATCAGGAATATTGTGTCCGTCTGATAAAGCATTTAATATAGCAGCGGCACGCACATGGTTACCCTGCACCATTTGGTATACACTTTCAGAAATGGCCAGATCACCTAAAGCGTCAAACGCATCGGCCATACGGTCTATCTCTTCGATAATACAATTGTAGACAAGCGTTTTATTATCACCGTCCAGGTGGGCATTTATTACACTGCTTATTTCTGAAGGAACATTGGCAAAATTATTTTGCTTTAAAAGGTCGGCTATGGTATCGTCTTTACTGGTATTATTGTTATAATCAAGCCAGCTTACTGCGGCATAAACTTTGTCAAGCATCGCAGAACCATTTACTACTAGACTTATATATGCCGGTTCGCCGTTGGTAGTTTCATCAACTTTTTGTTGCAGCGGGAAAGCCTGCCGCATCGGTTGAATATATTTGTCGAGTTCAATAGTTTGGTACCGGTCGTGCAATCCCCGTTCAAACTGGAAGCCAAGAATAGCACCGAGTTCCTGCCCGTTTCTCATTCCTTCAACCAGTTGCATCGCCATACGCACGCGGGCAGAAGAAATATTTACTGCCAACCTGTTTGCGATGTCTTCTTCAGCCGTATTGTTGGTCATGTAAGCGTTGCGTAATACAGCCGCAGCAACGGCTTGTCCAATGGATGGCCCGTGAATAAAGCCCTGGTTATTGGTATCATGGTAGACGGGTTTATTTGCATCGAGCTTAAAATTACCAAGAGCCTGCTGATCATTAAATATCTCTTTATTGGTATCTCTTCTTAAATTTTCGACATAGCCATATGCTCCCAGGAACACACCGTTAGGCTGTATGGCTCTTTGCTGTTGCAATCGTTTTACCACAAATGCCAACTGCCATGCATCCAGCCTGTAAGTACACAAATCAACATGTTCGGCCATTAAAATATCAAGTGAACTTGTAGAAACCCTTTCCAAACTTTTTATTGATTCCCGTATGAGTGAGAGCTTATCAAAAAATAATTTATGCGAATTATTATATAATGCCGGTGTTGTTGTTTTCACCCGGTCGAGATAATTCGCTAATGATTGTGGCCCGTTGTTGATAAAAGTATAAAAAGGATTGGCGGTAATAGCTGATGGTAAGGCAACATCAGTTACCAGGTCATTTAAGTGCTTAAATAAAAAATGCCATTTGGTGAGGTATTTACTTATGTATTTACTGTCCTGCACAATTTTATAATGGTAGCGGTTGGTACCCCCGGTAGAGCGCCTGTTTATTTCCGTAATGACAGATTCGTTTTGAAGAATATTTAAGGCAGCTTCCTGGTATGCCTGCAGCAAGGACTGTCGCAGCATAACAAACAACATTGTATCGAAAGGAATACGTGCAGGATCACCTACTGCATTACCACCCAATAATGCATTTGCACCCGAAGTTAACAGCCAGTTTATGTAATCAATGCTTAACCCACTGTCCGATTCGGGTATTGTATCAATTAAATTTCCGGTTACAGGCAAAGAATTTTCTACCAGCCTTGCAACAAATAATCTTGATTCGTTGAACTGTTCCAATATGCGGGAATACATTAAATTCCTCACGTCCCACGAAGCTTTGCCCTGCATTGCGGCAGGGTCTTCATCAAAATTATAATAGGATGGGGCAAACACTCCATCTTTTATCAGTTCTTTGAAAATTTCATTTAACCCTATCGGTCCAAAGTTATCCGTGGCTTTAAAATTGGTGCTAAACCCATCGGCCGATGCATTGGGGCCTTTGGCAATATTTATGGCATACCGATAAAAATAATCAATCGAGGTAGCATTTAAACCAAGCATTTGCACAAAGCGCTGTTGAGGATCCTTTCCAGCCATATCAAGATTACCTGAATAAACAACATTTTGAATACGGAGACTGGTCCAAAGAGTTTGAAACATGCTGAGAAGGTTGTGCAAACGCATTTCAAATCTTTGCTGTAATTTATTTTCAAGGGCTGGAGAGGCAACATTCCACGGCAAAATCGATTGCGCTTCCTGCAGGCTTAAACCAGGCATTGCCGGATACAACTGCAATTGCGAAAATGCCGTTGTAGTTAAAATCCCATACGGCTGCATACCTATTCTTAAAGAAGGAACCACCCCCCTGCCAAAACAATATTTTGTGAAGAAATTTTCTGTACGCCTGATATTATCGTACGTAAACATCCCATCCCACATTTCCTCCATATAATGTCCCAGGGATGCTCCCCATAATGCCCTGTTGGCAGCATATGCATTGGCAATTTCAAGATTTCCTGAATCGTTGGCACTTTGCATTATTGCATTGTCCAAACCAACAGCCTCGCAAAAATATTTTCCATCGGCTTTATTAAAGACATCAGTTTCTGCGCTGTTGTATTTTAAGTTGTTAATTTCAATATCATATCGCTTTTGTGAATCATCTTCACTAAGAAATCCCGATTTTGCATCATGCGTGTTATTAGTAGGTGTGCCAACTTTTAAAAAATTTAATCCATCAACCCCGTAAATATGATTGGTTAAAAGCTTTTCGAGGAGTTGTTTTGAATTCGTGGCATCCGTATTTTTTACTCCCAGCACAATGAGCCTGTCAAAACCTCCGTTATATTCTTCATTAGTGATGTCAAGGGTTATACCCATGCCTTTTGAAACAGCTATATCATAATCAGTCAGCCATTTCAATCGCTCGTCAATATTCATATTACCATTTTCATCAATGGTAAATAATGAAAGGTCATCAAATTTCTGTGGATCTAACCCAAGTTGCAAGGCAGGATCGACCGGGTTGCCAACAGCGATACGGGTAAAGGCGCTGCCTTTCATTGTAATCACTGCAAACCTGTCTGGCAGGCAGTTGGCATGTGGTGCTGTTGACCAGTCTTGCTGTTTTGAAGCAACTTCAGGATATACAAAAGGATCAACAAGGGAATCCACAAATGATTTGTGATTTACGGGAACGATCTTATTGAATGATTTTTGAAGGTTGGCCAATTGGATACTAATCACCTGCAGGCTGTGCTGGAATGCAATATTGACATTTGGAGGCGGCGCGGGTAATTGAAGGCTCCTGGTAATTACCTGGTTGAAATAACCCGCTGTGTTTATAAAAAGGCTTTTGAATTTATCGAGTAAATAATCCTGCTCTTTATTAATGGAGGAAAGTTCAGTTATTGCTATCTTCAGACTGGCGTTTACCGCTGGAAAAGCTTTCGGATTTGTGGAAGCTTTTACCAGGTTTATTAAATCACCATCAAGGGGCAGGTTCTTAAAAACCGTGTTTATAGAATTAATCAGGTTTATAGCATCAATAAGTTTTGCGGAAGGATTCGTTTGAAATGCTGCATTATTTACAGGATTATTAGAAGGGTTTAAAACACGAGCCACCCATGAGGCGCGATGCGTCCCTAATGCGGTACATAAAGTTTGCCACGCGCCCATTTGCAAATCTTTGTCACCGGTAGCTGTCCACCACAATTTCCAGAATTGCTTACCGGCATCGGATTCATTGGCAGTTAATGCTTCCTCATGCGTCATTACAAAAATATCATCGGGATATATGCGTACCCATAGCTGGTTAACCACCTGTGGCGCTGCAGGAGTATATACAGGTGCGGGGAAAATTCCGCCTCCAATGCCGGCAAAGCCAGATATAACGCTTATAACATCTTTGTTAAAATAAGAGCTGATAAGTTCTTTTCCGCTTGTTTGCGATTTATTTAATGACACATAGGTATCGATATGGGATACCGACGTCTGCACTTCAGTATTGATAGCGCCAAATAAACTCTGCAGGTTTTGTATTTGGCCGGCCCTGGATTCCGGTATAACTGATTGTATAGTTTTGGAAAGGGTATTGATGCGTGGTTCGAGGTATGTTTTATATTTCTTTATTGCCTGGTAACCTTTTTTTGGATCGGCATTAAATCTTTTTATTTTGACAAGTGCCTTAATGCCACTAAAAAATACATCACCCGTTTGCATTGCCGGAGGACCAGGAAGGCTATTCAGAAAAGGAATTGTGGTGGTGGTAAATTCATTGCACAGGTTTACGATCCCTGTTATTATGGGCTGAACCGTTTCCTGGACGAATTTTTTCCAGGCAGCGTCACCATGCAGTTTTTCAATTGACACGGTTAATGCGTTCAATTGGTTTAGTATATCGGCCTGGAGTTCAATGATACGGCTTCTTTGGGTCTTATCTAAATACTTTAGTTCTTTTGCTTTTGCATCTGCATTTTGATAAAATGTTTTGGTATCAGTAAGCGCTTTGGAGATATAAGTGTATAAAGATTTCTTATTTTTTATATCCGTATAAGGTAATTTCTTTTTTTCAACACCGTTAAATACCTGCAATACCTGGTCGATCGATATAAAAGAATCCACCAACATCCGCGCAGGCTCCAATGCACCCAGGTCAATGATATTCGCGCCGCTTACAGCATTACCCAATTGTGCGATGGTTGCCTTCAATTTCTGGCTGTCAGGGGCAACCGTATTTTGTGAAGCAGCAACAACTATTTGTACATCTTTCAGTGTATCATTAAATAGTTGCTTCAGCCAGCCTTTCTCCTTAACGGATATGTTTCCTAACGATTGCAGTGTAGTCGTAAGGCTCACAATATCGTTAGTGAGGGTTCTTAGGTTATCACCCGTTACGGCACTTTGAGCATTAATAGCTTCTATCTGGATAAACGCCATTCCTTCCAGCACAGATTCTACAGTTGCAATTACCTGTTGCGATTGCTTCTTTACCTGCATGAATCTTGTTTCCGTTCGCACGGGTAATAATAAAAAAGGGATCGCATCCGTATGCTGCGCCACGCCATTTCTTATATCATTTAAACGCGGATCTTCTACTTGTGCATGAATGGTTGACATATCGGTTCAATTAAAAGACATTAATTCTCTGGCAGCATCTCAGCAGCATGCCGGGCAAACAACACGGGGTCCTGGAACAAAATAGCGGCAACATCTGCTGAATTGCTGTTCCACAAAGGCTGGCTGGCCGGATTTTGTATTACTATGTTTTTATTAAATGTAATGTGATAACTATCAAGATCTGCTTTATTGTTTACAAGGTATTCCCATGCAAAATCATCCCAGGTTGCAGGGTTGCCGGCGGGCATGACGTTAGTGTTGCCATGTTCATCGGTAAAATCATCAAGTCCAAACCGAATATGACCGGGCCTTTCCTTCAACACAAAAAACCATCCCGGATTTTTACCGGAAGTTGAACCGTGGGGATCCTCAATCCTGTCGCCCCGCGCGGTTGCCTCATCGAGAGAAAAGCCAAACAAAGTAATATCCGGATCAATATCCGCCTTGAACAAAGGAAATTTTGTAAAGGCAGTATCAATACCCCCTTTTAAATGCCGGGGCTTCGATGGAATAGCATCGTATTCTGCCTGTTGCGCAAATACTATCGTGTTGGGATATTTCTTAAATAAGTCACCACGTATCACCAGCACCAGGTTGGATGCCTCTGTACCGCGAGGATTATTTTCGCCGAGCTTGTGGCTCCATGTATTGATGGTTCTTATATCCAGCTTCAACTCTTTGTCTTTTACAGGATCGGGATCCAATGGCATGAGACTATCATCAATATTCCAAAATTGCCTGAAATAAGACCCCCGCTGATCTGTAGGATACTCATTCCACAATAACTCTCTTGCCATTTCATGATTCATACCCGCCATGAAAGCCTCTATGAACGACTGGTTGTTTTCCAATAAAGTGATCGAATTGGTTGGAAGCTTATCTATGTTCGGCAAGATAAAATTCTTCGACAGTTCGAGCAGGTAAGTGTATACGGCCTCCGGAAATTCAGGATAAGCCATGACCGGTTTTAGTTGTTTCAATGGCACATATGCGCCATTTTGTAATATCCTTAAATTTAGCAGTAGTTTGTTTGCAAAAGTTATTGCGGGATCAAGTTTCAAAAAGAGATGATTCGAAACCGTTGCGACATTGGTAAATGCCGGAAGCGGGGTGACCTGTGGTAATGTTGACAGGATGGAAGTGAAGTCTCCAAAAGATGCCTGCAAAGCAAGTACATCACTTTTAGTAGTCATGGATTTAACGGCGCCACCTTCCAGCACGGCGTCATCTTTTAAAATGACATCGTTGTAATTTTTCGCATGGATACCTTCACCAAAAAGCGCTTTAAATTTTGAATTATTCATTTGGATTATAACCTGCCCGTCGCCATTCTTATGAACCGGGAAACTGGCGTTCACAATATTATTCACCATATCGGTGACCGCGTTCTTTACATTATTATCCGGAATGTTCTGGCTATTTACGGCACTTAATAACTGGGCCTGTGTAAGAGATACATCAGGCTGGATCACCACAACTTCTATCATATCAACAAAAGCGTCTTTGGCAAGATCAGGAACACTGCTGTTATAATTGGCTACCGCATTGGTAATAGCCGTATTGATTACGGATGTGTCTAAAGCAGCAACAGGCGCTTTCTTTAAACGTGCAGCGCTTACTGACTGGATATTTGACTCATCGGCAAGGTTGAATTTCTGAATAATTGTATCAAATTTAACCAATGATGTTACCGCTCCTGCAGACACACCCGCACTCGTTTTGGATATTTTACTATTAGGCCTTGATACTTTGCGAAAGGCAGCGGTTTTTGATGCGAAAGGAATGCGGCTATCGGTAAAATCCTGTTGCACTGTTTGCGTATTGGCTGCATTTTTTATGAGGTGGTGTACCGAATGCGTGAGCAGCACTGCCTTATCATTGCCTGCATTGACAATATGCTTTTTAAAAATACATTTTGTTACTGCCTGTGCGAGTAAAGCTTCCTGAATTTTTTTATTGGCGTCATTCACTTTGTTTACCTGTTCCCATGCCCGGTGTACAAAATCGTCCTGGTGTTTTTGTATAACTTTTGTACCAAGCCCTGCGGCACCCCTGTTCCTGAAATCCAGGTTAAGCTCCTCTATCCATTGCGGGTTCCCTGCATCTCCCAGCCTTTCAATGAGTGCATGCCATACGCCGTAAACAGGAGGCACTAATAAGGGATCATCTCCAATATCTGAATTGAAAAACGGGTTGGGGCTGGCAATGACCGCTTTCTTGTCTACAAGGTCTGCAGACAGGTTAAGCAAGGTTTTTAATTTATCGACGGTATTTTTATCATCGGCGTTTAGCCCACCGTTAGTAGGCCATTGATCAGGTACAAAATCGGGTGGTTTTAAAGCCGCTTCCATTCCAATAACTTTTGTGCCGGCATTTTCTGTCGCCAGGTTAAAACCGGGATCTTGTATGTCCATGGGCATTTTACCCGATTGGCCATCCATGATGATGGGCTTCAGCATGGTGACAAGGCTCTCGAAATCCCCGTAACTGGCCGTTCTGAAATGCCATTGAAAGTATACAGGGAAATCGAAAGGTCTTTTTGATGAAGCAGGCATAGCACCTTTTTTCCATGAAGGATGCTGCGCAGAAATCCCGGAATTGTCTATTCCCAAACCTGCAAGCCTGCCCGTTTCATAAGCTGGTATAACAAACGCAGTGAATGATGTATTTTTTGCCAGTTTACGGGGGCACAACAAACGTGAAACTGCAACATCAGGATCTGCATTTATATCGGCATTCACTTCCTGCTGCATTGCGTTACCCGATAAATTAGCAAGCTTATTATTAAAGTGTACATGCGCAAATGCCCAGGTGTCATTCTGATGATGAAAAGCATTGTCAAATGAAGCCTGGTTAACAGAAATAAATGGAAGGCCACCCGGCGTTTGCCTGATTGTGTATTCATCATCCTGCAAAGCCACCAACGCCAGCCATGGCCGTAACCGTGTGTGATTACCATTTTGACTGGCTGCAGACGCAGGCGTATAACGCCATAAAAAATCTTCTTCGTAAAATTCGATATATGGCAAGCCATTATCTTCATAATTGGTAACGCCATTCGCAGGTTCACATCGTACGATAGCTTTGGTACTAAAGCTAAGGACATCACCCGGGCCTACTATCTGAATTTGTTTTGAGATCGTATTAACCTGTGTACTTCCATCCAGGTTTGTATATTGTATGTCAAGGTCCGCAGCAAGATTTGCCCTTACAACAGCAGTTCCATCCCCATTGCCCAGCGTATCTGTTTCACTTATTTTAGAAGCAACACCTTGTCTTGCCCAGGGTAAAAATCCGTAAGAAGGTAATGCTGCCATAGTTTATTAATTAATAGTATAAATTACTGAAGCTGATATGCAGATGCTATGCTTACTTTTCCCTTCAGTGAAGGGTTTTGTTTAATGATACTGTCAAACACATCATTAGCCTGGGCGTGGGTACCACCCGAAAATATATCCACGCTATGTTGTTGAAGAGTTGAATTATCTATCAGCACAAATTGTTCTTCAACCATAGTTACTGCCGCATTATTAAGTCTGAAACTCTTTTGAGAATTTTGAATTGATAGTTCACTTTTCCCGATTGCACCACCCTTCATCATAAGCCTGAACCAGCTAAAGTCAATTTCAAACGGAGGCGGATCCGGGAAGGGATCGAAGTCGGATACTTTTATATCGTAAATCACATCCCTGTCCCAGGCATAATCAACAAATAAAGTGTTTGTATCAGCTACAGTTATACCACCTTTTTCTTTGGTATATGAAGGAGATTTCAATTTGTCATCATCGGACATGTTTTTATAAGCCGATGGTGCAAATGATTCGTCAGCATCATTCAATCCTGCCCCTGCTCCCCCGAGCCTGAAGGCAGATATATCAACCATGTTGATATCGGCGGGCGTGTTGTTGCCAAACTTATCAATCACCAATTTTAAAGGCATGATAACCTGGCTTATTTTAACGGTACCAAAAGATTGCAAAACAATATGCCCCGGTTGTGGAATGATATTGGCAAGGGAAACCAGGTTATAGCGGTTTGAAGGAAGCTCAGTTGTCCAGTTGGCATCCAGTGTAAAGGCTTCAAGTATCTTAGGCAATACAGCAATACCTGGTTCAATGACCTGTTGCGCATCGCCCCAGGTGACATTGAAATGTACCTTGATGCTGATAAACAATATGGAGAAGGAGCCGGTACCTTTTGCATTCCAGGGCGTTGGGCCTGAAAGTTCAAAATCGAGGTTGATGGAAAACAAAGTGCTGCCGCCCATTTTTACTTCAAGGCCGGCAGATATATTGCAAATAAATTTAAATGGCGAAAACTGGAATAATACATCAAATGCTAAATGACCCACCACTCCAAAATCTGAAATACCATACCTGAAATCTATGCGCGCACCAAATTGAACGGTATTGGAAGTTACTGCAAAATAGGCTGTCAGTACGAGGTTAGGATTCGGAGCAAGTATGGTAAGAGTTAACCTTTTTAAATTGGGAACGTTTAACGCGGCCGGCGGTTTAAATGATGGATGAAAACCACCCACTGATAACAGGAATGCTTTTTCATTACCCCAGTTCAGGCGTAGCGCCATATCACCTTCAAGCGTGAAAGTAAGTATGTGTGAATTGTATATACTGGCATCAAAAGACAGGTAGCCCTTATCAAAATCTATGATACCTAAAAAGTTTACCTGCAGTTGCAATATGGGTGCATCTTCATCGGGTAATACAATTTTTAATACCCCAAGTATCGCCAACCTTACCGGGTTGGAAAATTCAATGGCAATACCAAATTCTATCGTTACGAGTGATGGCACGCCCCAGGTAATCTTTGCCATCAACCCAATTATAAATTGGTTTTCTTTTACAGGAAAGATCGCTTTGATCTGGGGCAAAAGAGTATTGATATTAGCAATGATGTCCTGTGGGAACATGATCTGCTCAATCGCATCATTTTTTACTCCCGCCCTTAGCGCATCAACATTAATGGTACGGTTGATGCCAAGCATTCCACCAAGCCCGCTGAGGAAAAAGCCCATGCTCAGCGAGATTCCGGGTTCAAACTGAACACTTATGATAATTAGCAAAGAAAAACCACTGGAGCCATCGGGCATGATGGTATTAATGATCGCAATAGCCGACACCTGTATGGTATCTACAATGGATAGTTGTAGAGCGCCCGCGTATTCCCCTTTTGGCCGGTCAATCAATAAAAATCCACCGCCTTTTACAATGCCTGCGTCTATTGACAAGCCTACACCTTTTGGTGGTAAAAACCCTAAACCAAAATCAACCGGCCCCAGGTTGCCTTTACGATCAGCGGGGAAGCTAAAAGTACCCGTTAATCCCATGCCCTGTACTACGGCTTCTATAGGTCCTAATGCACCTTTAATATCCAGCGCTATGTTTAGAGGTATATTTCCGCCAGCCGGTTTTATTCCAATTTTTGCCGTCTCAATTTCTATAGGCCCCAGTTGTAAGTGTGCCGGAAGCTCTATTTCAAGCCCGCTGCTTCCTTTAAAATAAAAACCAGTCTCAATACCAAATCCAAAGCCTAAATCAAAGGCAAGCGTGATGCCATTCGCCGGTAAAATCTTTGAAAGAAAACCATCTGAGTCACCCGCTGCAGGCTTGATAATTATTTTACTTCCCTTTAAATCAAACTCGATACTTACATTTTTAGAACCGGCTGTCGTAAGGTTTGCTGCTGCAGCAATAGAGGCTGATTGAAATTCGTACCGGCTTGCCTCCGTTGATCCGAATACAATGGTTGGAGTTCCATCTGCTTTTTGATATTCAAGCCCCAATGAGATCTTTGCGTCAGGGCCTCCGGTAGTGCTTCCGCCATTTAGATTACTGATCAGTTGGGGCGGTTGACCCGGCCTTACTACAATTGCGATACCTTTTGTAAGATCAAGCTTGCTGTTAAATTTAAATGTCAGCGAGTCGGTGAGGCCTACGTCCTCTATAATTTCTGCGCCGGCATAAGGCATTATTGCAAGGCCGGGCAATAATGAACCATTTTGCGGGAGTAAATAGAAGTTGATCCCCGCTCCCGCTTTCGCGTTTGAATTTTGTTCATCGATCAATACTAAAGTAAGTGCACTCCTGTCAAAGGTACCCGGCGGCAGCCCATTATTCAGAACCTGTAAAGCGGTATCTTCTACCTGCCTGAAATTAAAAGGAACATGATATCCCTCAAGGACGTATGCAAGATTTTCAAAAAGAGTTTCTTTATCAAACCCCGGTGTTGCCCACCCATACAGTTCCTGCAACAATTTCAAAGGATCACTAAAGATGTTTCCAATTTTATCGAAATGAAGTTCCTCGCGGTTATATGCCGGCCTTGTTGCAGTGGCTGGCTTGGGTGTAGTAGTTATAATACCTAATAACTGCAATAAGCTGCCAACCTTTGGACGTTGGTTCAAAAAATATTCAACCAAAACATATTGTCCTATTTCTTCTGGAAAATCATTTTTAAATTCAGAGGCGGTTGCAGTGATGCCGCTAAATAAAGAATCGGGTTTGGAGACAATACCTTCTATACCCGTAACAAGATTTTTTACAAGCGATAATAATTGAGTGATGTTACCAAAATTAATTTCACCCGATTCCAGGAGCGTGATGATGGGATCAACAAGACTAACCAGGTCTGTAATGGGCTGAACAGCCTGTGTTGCGTCCCAACCCAGAATTTTCATCGACGAACGAAAAGAATTTTCCGACTCCACCATATCTTTAAGTGGAATAAAGGCTGATGCAATTTCTTCAGCTATAATTGATAAAGTATCTTTATCTGCCATTTATATATTTATACAACCTGGAAAAAGGTGGAATTTTTATCATCAAACATACTGCTGGACGTCACCCCGCCTGAAGGAGCCGCGTAAAAATTAAAGACCAGTTCATTATTAGCATTGTTAAGGGTTATAGGGGGGCTCACACTATATTCATAGCGGTTGCCATTATAAGTTCTGAAGTCTTTGCTCGGTATCCAATCAAGCCCATCCACCAATTCGTCAATTGATTTATAGCCATTTCGTACATGAAAAGGAAATGGGTGTGTATCCAGTAACATAGGTGCAAAGTCATCATCCGGACCCGTAGGATTAGCAGCCCTGTCTTTTAATTGCTTTTTTAAAAAAGCGGGAATGCCTGCTTTATTTGTCGGAAGTTTCGATTTACTAATTGTGGAGTCTACCAACCATGTTAGTATTGTTGTCACTTCAAATTTATAACGACCTCCCGGAAGCGATGCAAAACCGGTAACGGGAGTTGGATTGAGATTTACGTTGAGCAATGGATCCCTGGTCTTATGAATGTCTGTGGGAACCCATGCAAGGAACTGGGCATCTGTGATAACATTACCATGTATGTCCTTATAATTGTATTTTACTTTATCACTCAATTCTGCAAGGAGCGCTGCCTTACTCTTAAACCGTTTATTCATATATGCATGGAAGTCATAAATGAAGAATTCAAAAATTCCCTTTGGCATTTTATCATACATTTCATAATAAAACTTTGGTGCAGAAACACTTATTGGAGTTGAACTGAGCCCGTTAACAACCTCCTTTATTTTGTTTAAAAAGGGAACAGCGATACCAATTCGGCATCCTTTGATGTATATAAAAGCCGGTATAGGCTGATTTGCCGGATCAAGCGGCCTTGGGTTGATAATATTATTTTCCAACTGGCATTTGCGACGCAATCCGTTCACAGCCACATCCAATGCTTCAAAAGACGTGAACCCAAAACCATCGATGAAAAGTAACGCCATTTGTGCAGATTCATTGCCGTGTGATCCAAGTAAAATATTCGTGAGCGGTGTTGAGACATGGGAAGCAAGATGCTTGAAAAAATCCTCCACTGTATTTAGCCACTTCTCCTGTATTACGGTAGTGTCTTTCCTAAAGGAAAACATTTGGCGGATAAGCTTATCATACCTTGTAGACCTGGGGTCAAATGCAAAATCCATATCAGTTTATTTAAACTTAATACACGTCACGATTATTCCATGTTTCGCAATGAATTTTGCAGCAGGGTACGTAATTATGCTTAAACTTTCGGGGTAAGGATTATAAAATTTAGTGGAAAAAATTAATGAGATGACTCTTTTAATTTATTTCCTTGTGGAGGCAAACCAGGCTTCTCATTACATCAGAGTGGAAGGCTGCTAAAAAACCACTGCATAAAGTTTATACTAATTTTTTATTTAGACAAGAATGTGTATAATTATTTATTCCAGTATGGAACATTTGTCATTGTTTAACGCCTCAGATTTTATTTTAGTTAAATACAGCCTATCAAAAATATAAACAGTCTTACATATTCGGGAGTTGCAGGTGAATTAAATAAAATTCTACTTTGAAATGACAATCAGCAACAGGCAAACCCCGAATGGGGCCTCTTCATTTAATACAATATTGATATCAATACTACAGTTCTGGGTAAGGAATATTTATTTACAGGCAAAAAATATATTATTTACACTGGCTGCATGACGAAATTTTTCACTGCCGGGAGGGCTTGAAATGAGGGTATGCTCATTTGTTGGTATTTTTATTTCGCAATTCTGATTACATTTTTGCATACCTTATTTCCATTAATTTTCCCTTAAAGAGCATGTCCCAAACCATCTTACTACTGGTAATAGATTGCAGGGTTATATTAGTCTTTTCATGATTGACCTCTGGTATGTTCATATCCAGGTTCCTTCCTGAAAGCGAATATTTTCCATTGTGGATAACCGGGCTTGCACTGCTGGCAGTAGAAACTGTGATTGTATACGTATTATCCGATTTCATCTCGAGTATCTCGTGGTAACCCCTTGCAGCTTCCGCCTTGTCGTATTGTTGTTGTGCCTGTGCCGATACGGGTTCCTGCTTGCCTGTAGCCGAGTTTTCAGTGAACAATTTAATACCTTCGCGTTTCCATTTTCCCACTACAGATTGTCCCTGGCAGGTATTGGCAGTTGCAAAACCACCAGTAATAGTTAAGAGAAGAATGAATGCCCTTATCGCTGACGGTGAAAACAGTATTGATTTCATTTTTATCTTTTTTTGGTTTGATTGAAAAGGCGCTTAAATATTTATCAAAAAATCATTGCCCGAAAGAACAAATTTCCAGGTAACTATTATATAAAAGGTATACAATTACTAAGACAAGGGAAGTTTTATTTTTAACTGATATTTTCAGCAGAAAATAACCAGGGGCATTATTTTGAATGTCCCATTCCTGGCAACATCCATAAACTAAGCAATTTCGATTAAATGTATTTTGCTTGTCAGAATTAAATACCTTGAATTATATTTATGCAATTGTTTTCGAAAAATGAACTACTTGAAATGGCTTTTCCTCATCATCTTGTTTTGTATGCATGGGAAAAATTCCGTGGCGCAACCCAACTGGAAATACAACGGTTATTTTAATTTCGGTTGCAATCTCAATTTTACATACGGACCGTCACAAAGATTTCCGGCATTGCGTTTATATGCTGCGTTTATCGCCAACGGAATTTATAAAAAGAATTTTACGGTCAACTACGGCCCGTCAATTTCAATTTACACGAAAGGGCTTGGCGCAAATCTTAACCCCCTGACTGGCGATATACAAATAGATTTTACAAATTCATTCAGTATAGGAGCGGCCTGGGGTAAAGAACTTACCTATACAAAGTTTTTTAAAACGCTTAATACCGGCTCTTTCTATAATATAGCAGGCAATACAAAATATGGCGCCTACCTCACTACGAATTTTATTTTGAATAACCACCGCCGGAATCAAATAGTTGGCTCTGTTTCATTTTCAGCGCCCGACTTCACCGTCAACTACTATAATGATGGCGCCCAGCCATTTGATATGCTTCCCCTTGCAGATAATTTTGACCGTTGGTGGACGGGTGGCTTCGGTATTTATATTCACAATCATAAAAATTATAACACTGCCGAACTTAGTTTTGACCAATTCACCGGCTATTCGCCTTTGTTATATGAGCTCTCCAATCTTATAGGCATAAATCTTCCCGATTATAATATAGAAGATTCGACAGCCAGGTACAAAAAGGACCAGGTAACACCCGCATTTAATACTTCCAACTATAACCTTAAAATATTTTTAGGGCCAGGGTATGCCATCGATGCAGGGGTAACGGGATCCTTACGCACCAAAACAGGCAGGGTTTTCGGATTACAGGAAATAATACATACAATGCTTCGATATCCGTTACATCCCAACAATGATATCAACCGGTTTTACATTGGCGGCACCTATAATAATATGAATAATGTTAAGCTGTAATAAAATATTTCCACTATTATTTGCAATTGCGGTTTCCTTGTCGTCATGCATGGAACAAAAGATATTATTTAATTTTAATAAAGATGTAAACAGCGATTTTTTTAAAGAAATTCCAGGACTCGGCTCAGCATCCTTTTTAGGTCAACCGGTTACAAAAAAGGCAAATAGCCTGCAAGTGTATGTTTCTTCTTTTGGTGAAAAGTTTATTGAAAAAGATCACGTTCTTGAGTTTACAGAAATAAATGACAGCAGCCGGATTCCCGTTGTAAATTATTTGGGCATAACGGGATATTCCCAGGAATTGTATTTATTAAAATATGATTTCACTTATTCAACAACCAGCAAAAAAACAGGCAAGACATTGGATGTTCCTACACAGGCTGCCGTCTTTTTTTCTGTAAAGCACAACAGCAGGGGAAATGCAATAGGTATAACTCCATGCTACTTTGGGATTATAAATGAAGAAGACACTTTAATAGCTTTTGATACGGAACTGGTATTAAAAAAAGACAACGATCGCTATTATTTAAAGCTCCTTAATAAAAATAAAAAGATGAATGGCCTTTTGTTTATACCCGCAAGTTTTCCATCCACGCAGCCAACTATTGAAACAAAGTTTACTATTGAAAAAATCGTTCGCCTCGATCCCAATAAGGTTGGAGGACATAAGCCACTGGTTTTTGACATCTCCAAAATTTTCCGCGATCCCGACGCTTTGCAGTTTCATTATTTTGATACACTTCATTTAACTCAATAATTATGGCAGCAAAAAAAACGACAGCAAAAAAGGCTGCAAAAAAAGCATTTTCAAAAAAGCCCGCTTCAAAGAAAACAAAATCAAAAAAAATAAAGACTCATCCCGGCAATTCTATTCCAAAAGAAATCCCTCCACCTGAAACAGAAGAAACACCGACTGATACAGATTGCATGTGCAAACAAAAAAGGCCCAATGGCAAATTTTTTAATTTTAAGCTGGTACAGGGCAGGTGGATCCAGGCGTCAGCCATTCCCTTTCCTACCAAAGAACTCTGTGAGGAAGTAAATTGCTGAATAAATAAATTTATATTTTTTTCGCCCCCAATGTATCGCGCACTGCCACACGAAGTGTGATTGACTACCGCGATTCCCACATTACTTATTGATGACGCACAAGCCATACGTTATAAATGATTGTTGCCTGGGAGGTATCTTTCCCTGATAATATTAAGATGATGACGATGATGGCCGTAAATATGGTTAACCAATAATCTTGCGGAGAGTGGATAACCATTTGCGGTTCCCATCCTGTCTAATAATTCGTCGTCCAGATTTTCAATAAATACAATAGTTGCAGAGCGGAAGGCAGATAACTCATTTAGGATATTATCAATTTTTCTATCCGATGCATGGGCATTCGTCACAAAAAGATTTTCGTCGAAAGCCGGCAGGTTGGTTTTATCGGCCCTTGCTATTCTCATTGCCCGGTAAATAATTACCCTTTCACAGTCGGCGAGATGAAGAATTATATCTTTAATTGTCCATTTATCATTGGCATACCGATAGTCAAGCCTCTCTTCCGGGATGCCGGAAATAAATTCGTGCGTTTCGCTTTGAATGTCCAGCAAGTGTTCAATAAGATTTCCATCGTCGGGCACGCAATCGATATATGGTTGATAAAATGAAGGGATTTCATTTGTTGGTTTATAAATCTTGCGCATACAAGAAAGCCTATTTTATTAAAGTGTTGTAATCAAAAAACGCACCTATGAAGGTAACAAAAGTTAAAGCCTTATTCGAAAAGCAATTTTAACTTAGTTTTCCGCCAGGGATTCCGGGATGTAAAATATAGCATGTAATTTGCATTAACACCTGCCAATGTCATAAGTTTCAGTGCATCAAATGAGGGTTTCTATAATTGTGGATCATTTTCTTTTACCCCAGCCTGCACAACCTTTAACAATTTAACGCACTTCATTATTAAACTATATGGCGTCATATGGTCAAATACTGAGAGCAGATTATTCAGATCTAAAATATATCAAACAAATAAAATGAAACAGGCGAAAATATTATTTCCCAAATTACGCACCGGGTATATCGAAAAAGCGGCGTTTTTATGCTTACTGGTCCCGGTTTTGTGCAGCGAATCGGCGAGTGCCCAGGCAAACAGGCGCGCGGAAAGTGGAAGGAACCAGGGTAGTAACAGGCAGATTACAGAAAGGCGGGAGAATACCACCAGGCAGCAACATACTGCTATCCGGCCTTCTAATACAGCCAGGATCAGGACAAACAGTTCAAGTAACAGGACCAGTTCCCAAGTCAACCGCAATAACAGTCCTGCTATAAGGAATACAGTCAACAGGGGTAATACCAATATTAACAGGACTGTTGTCAGCAATCGTGTAACAGTAAACCGCACCGTAAATAACAACTACAGAAGGCCGGTGTATAATGCAGGAAATCCAAGCTGGCGATATGCAAATATTCCGAAACGAAACACCATACGCACCAGCTTTCCCACTGGCTACAGAACAATTAATTATGGCGGTTTTGGATACAGGTATTATAACGGCATATTTTACCGGCCTCAAAACAATGCCTTTATTGTAATTGCGCCTCCCATCGGGATATTTATCAATACTTTACCTGTTGGCTACAGGAGAATTTATGTGCACAATTACCCTTACTATTATTACAATGGAACTTATTATGATTACCGTGATAATAATTATACAGTGGTTTCACCCCCGGTAGGCGCTGTTGTCGAGAGCATCCCGGCAGGCTATGAAACGGTGCTGATTGATGGTGAAACATATTATACAGTGGACGGTGCGCAATATAAGCCTGTAGTACAGGATAATGGTGAGATCTGGTATGAAGTGATAAAAGCCAACTAATATTCAGTTATAAGTAAAACAAGGCGGTGTTCAAAACACCGCTTTTTTCAGGTCATATGCGGAGCCCCGAAAAACTCTTTTCAAAATTTTATTTCTTCTTACTGATTGGTAGAAGCGACACAGTCCATCTTCCATTCGCATTTTTCTTTTTATAGACAGTGAGCCATGCAAACTTTGTGTTATCAAGTGTGGTACCCCCGATTTTGCCTGGCAATTTTACAATAACCATTTTATCCACTGCAACATATGCTGTAGAACCATCATCAGAGAATCGCACAATCCGCTCTTCATTGTAAGCCCATTTTACAAATTCCACGCCTTTAAAATACACGGTGAGCTTTTCAAGAATTTTCCCACCCAAATGCTTTTCAATAAGCCCTTCGTTTACAGATAGAAAATCATTGGAGAACATCTTCACTAAGGCCCTGGCATTTTTTATAAAATGATAGTCCCTTCGTCTTACTTCCGGCAAAAGAATTGCTTTCTTCTCCTTTTCAAAATCCGGCGCAGGATTGTTGTTGCAGGCAGGCAATACCGTTCCGATACAAATAAAAATAACGGAACGCATGTGTATTTTAATGATTTATCATTTCAATTTACGGCAGCATAAAATTTATTAATCAGTGGTTTTTTAAACCAAACTGAAAAAGTCAATTTTCACCTATACCCGCCAGTTGGGATGGTCTATATTACCTTTTGATTTATCGTTATCAAAATTTTAAATTCACTAAAAAATGTAGAATGAGTTACAAAATGATCACCATAATATATTGCATTGTACTCCTGGTTTTAAGCAGTAGTTCTTCCATTGCTCAAAATACAATTGCTACAAAAGATCAAAACCTTATAAAGCTGGCCGACTCGTTATACTATGCACAGGATTGGAAAAATGCAAAAATAATATACGAATCTTTTCTAAAAGACACTTCTCATAACAGTATTGCATGGAACAGGCTTGGGTTTTCAGACTATAATTTGGGGAACACCGATAAAGCCCTGAAAAGTTTCGAAAAATCACTCGCCAATATTCCTATACCACCTGTTAAAGCGTCTGCTCTTTCCCGCATGGCAAGGGTACATGCTTTGAGGAATGAAAAGGAAAAAGCACTTATTGAACTTGACAGTGCTATGAGTGCCGGTTATATCAATCTGTCTGAATTGGATTCTCTAAAAGAATTTAACAGTTTGCGGGCTGAAGAATCCTTTAAAAAACTTAGAAAAAAAATGTATGGTATTGCCTATCCATGTATGACAGATCCACATGCCCGGGAATTTGATTTTTGGGCAGGCGATTGGGATGTATATCCAACCGGAACCAATGTGATAGCAGGTAATAGTTCGGTTCAAATAATTTCAGGTGGATGCGCATTGTTGGAAAACTGGACGAGTGCCGCGAGCACGGGGAAGAGTATTAATTATATTGATCCGGTGACTAATAAATGGAAACAGGCCTGGGCAGGATCTTACACCGCAGGAATACAGGAATTCACAAACGGTGAATACACGGACAGCGCTATGCGTTTCGCATTCGAAACCCTGGACGCGCGAGGACACAAGATCATGGGAAGATTTATTTTTTTCAACCAGGGCCCCAACCAGGTAAGGCAATTTAATGAAACGTCGGCTGATGAAGGTACAACCTGGGTAACTGGCTATGATTTTACTTACATCAGAAAAAAATGAGCGAAAAACTCTTGTGCAAATAATTTACTTAAATGCTTTAAGCGGTTATAAATACTGCCAGGTGAAAACAAAAGAATTCATTGTCTTGACTTTGCAGAATAACAATACTTCCCGGGGCCGCTCAACAGCCTCGCATGAAATGATTGCTGCCCATAACGCAACTCCCCGCTATTGAATTATTGTATATTTCGCCTCCTCTGTTGTACCTTTCCAGGTATCGGTGCGAAATGGCTCTGCAGGAAATCCCTGCTTATTGTATAAGTTGGCATCGCCCGGATAATCGGCCCATGCATAATGTACGGCAACAGGCGAAGAAACACTATCACAGGAAACGATCACATGATCTCCCTCAATAAAAGCTTTGGCGAAATAAAACTTTTTATCCGCACCGGCAACTTCAAATCCTTTGAGATAGCCGTAAGGATCATTGGTTGACAAATCGCCCCCATTTTTATTAAAAGACAAGATCACTTTGCTACTTTCAATTTTCATTGATTGATATTGCGGGCCGTTATAAACATTTTCTTTCCCATATGCCTTATTCAACGCCACGGCTGCGAGCCTTTTTCCGACATCTTCTTTATTTTTTGGATGAATATCTTTTTCTTCACCAATGTCAAGTGTTACAGCCATTCCTGTATTTGGTAAGGAAAGAGTTCGTGCCTGCGCCTCTCGCAGTTCTGCCCATGTGCTGCCATTCCTGCTGTTCCCATTATCGGCATTAAAACCCGCGAGCTGCACAAAGTAGAATGGAAAATCCCCTTCCTTCCATTGTTTTCTCCAGTCGGTTATCATTAAAGGAAATGCTTTCCGGTATTGAAATGCGCGTGATGCATTGTTTTCTCCCTGGTACCAGATTGCTCCCTTAATAGGAAAATTGATCAGCGGGTTTATCATAGCATTGTAGAGTAATGATGGAAAACTGTTCGGGCTAACATATGAGCCGTTATCAAGTATAGACTGTACCTGGAAATACCACTCTCCTTTTAACGATTGAGGCACATTGTCAATTGTTAAAGTGAGATCCGTGGAATCTCCCCATACTCCACCCCCGCCGCCCGTATCTTCAACTCTTATAGCGATAACATTTTTACCTTCTTTTAACACGCCGGCAGGGACCTTATAAGTGCGCTTTATGTTATATCCATTTGTACTACCGATCTTCATTCCATTACAATAACTTTCATCATTGTCATCAATCATTGCCAAAGAAACCGCTGCAGGTTTTCCTGCCTGGTCAGCCGGCACATTAAAGGTCTTACGAAACCATATAATACCATCGAGGTCACCTAATCCCCTTTGTTCCCATAAGCCCGGTAATTTCATTTGCGGCCATTTTTTATCGTCAAATGCTATTTGCTTCCATGATTCATCCGGGGTATTATTTTGAAAATTGCCTTGTATATTTTCTATATTTTTCAACAGCACCTGTTTACGGACTTTACTCACAGAATCCATATTAAGCAATTTTAACTTCCCCATCATTTCCTTAAATTCATTATCGTCCTGAAGTGCTTCTTTACTTGTCCAGGTTTCTACATCAGTGCCGCCCCATGTAGTGTTGATGATGCCGATAGGAATATGTAATTGTGCATGGAGCTCCTTTGCAAAAAAATATCCTACCGCAGTAAAACCAGCGATATTACTACCTATAGCACCCTGCCAGCTACCGGCTTTAAGCACATCTTCAAGCGGCTTTTCGCTCAGGGCTTCAATTATATGTAATTGCCTGATATCCGGAAAGTTTGCCCCTGCTATTGCCTCAGCTGCATTTCGTGCTTCATTAACGTTAAACTCCATGTTAGATTGACCTGAACAGACCCACACTTCACCAACTAAAATATTATTAATAGCAATTGTATTGACACCCCTGATGGTAAGTACATAAGGCCCTCCCTCCTTTTCAGCATCAAGAATTACTTTCCATCGCCCGTCGTTGCCAGCCTTTGTTTGCTTATGTTGATTATTAAATGTTACCAGTATTTTTTCATTTTTATCAGCCCATCCCCATACAGGAAGTGCAATTCCGCGCTGGAGTACCATACTATCTCCAAAGATCTTTGGTAACCGGATTGTGGCGCAAACATTTGAGTTTATATACAACATAACAGCCAAAACGGAAAAAATACGCTTCATAATAAAATAATTTAACCAGGTAATTGATGAAATATCCAATCGTAAAGAAAAGCAAAGCAACTAAAATTAAGCAATTATTATAGTACACACGGGTACTAAATAGCATTGGGGAGAGAAAAATTATGCTGAGATGATTGCCGTTATTCCCAGGCCAGGAATGCCCGGTGGGCTTCTCACAAAGCTGACAAGAGAGTGAAGAAAAGAACAAAAATATGCCACGGTGCTATCCACAGTCTCAAAGAGCGCTATTTCAATATAGAGATTCCAGGGGTCTCGGGGATCTAAATAAAATGAATCGGCTTAAAATGAATGTAAGCCATTGGTCATACAGCCTTAGACAGGTAAATTTAAAAAGATGACAGGAACTATTGCATTTGCAGACGGATCGGGTACATTGCAAATTCGCTCTTGCCCCTAACCCCTCAAGGGGAGCTACTGTTCTTATTATTGAGTGTTATTAGCTATTGAATAAATTTAATGATTTGAGTGTTGCGACAATTATATATACACCACCTTCAACACA
>JBDTLZ010000098.1:0-9734 GCA_039934515.1 Ginsengibacter sp. | reverse complement strand
TCTTGCCGGTTACCTATTTACCCAAAAAATGGTATTCGCTAAGCGGCTTAATTGTTGGAAGTATGACTCCTGATTTCGAATATTTTATCAGGATGAAAGACTACAGTAAATACAGCCATACCTGGGATGGGCTTTTTCTTTTTGATGTACCACTTGGACTTATCCTGCTTTTTGTATTTCACAATGTGGTCAGGGATATACTTATAGGATATCTTCCTTTTAGCCTTAACATCAGGCTTTCGGCATTCTCAAAATTTAGCTGGAATAACCATTTTCGCCATAACGTACTGGTTGTGTTGCTTTCATTAATAGTTGGGATTGCGTCGCATATTTTCTGGGATAGTTTTACACATAGTGGCGGATATTTCTTTCATAAAATCGCCTTTTTAGAGGAGCGGGTTAACATTTTAAATCACCAAATACACACCACTACCCTACTTCAATACGTAAGTTCACTTATCGGCGGCCTTATAATGCTGGTTGCTGTATTCAAGTTACCGGAGGGGCGTAACACCAAAAACGATAATATTCTTAATTTCTGGCTGCTCGTTTCCTTAGTGATGATATCTGTTGTCAATGTACGGTTGTACCTGGATACCATCCTTAACCACCATAAGCACGAGGATATCATTGTAACGACAATTTCCGGGGCCTTAATTGGCATAACCGGGTTATCTTTTCTTTTAAAGCGCAATAATAAGCGCCAGCGCCAGGCATTAAAATTCTTAAAGAAAATTAAAAATAAGTAAGCAGTTGTAACAGTGACTTCTATTTCCGGCGTACACTTAGCGATTTTTCATCGCCGAATAAATACTTACAGGATTTCTACAACTTTCCTGCCTATTTCATCAATGCCCTGGTAGAGAATTATACTTTTTTTTGAACCGGTATTCTGCACTTTTAACGGGTAGCGAGTTATTTTAGTACCTTGAAGCATTATTATTCAAAACAGTTTTTCTTTGTAGTTGCTTATGTCGCTATTTATTACATCTTTGAATTCAGGAAGCAATGGCAACTGTTATTACGTTGGCAATGAAACAGAAGCAGTGTTGATAGATGCCGGCATATCATGCCGCGAAGTTGAGAAACGAATGAAGCGGCTGGGCCTGCTCATCGAAAAAGTGAAAGCGGTATTTATATCGCACGAGCATAGTGACCATACCAGCGGTCTGCAGGTATTGACCAATAAATACCAGTTACCTGTTTATATAACACAAGCCACATTACGTTCCGGCAAGCTTAGGCTGGGGACACACCTCGTAACATCTTTCACAGCCTGTGAGCCAATTCTTATCGGCAACCTCAGGGTAACAGCTTTTCCAAAATTTCACGATGCTGCTGATCCTTATAGTTTTATTGTTTGCTGTAATAAAATTAATGTTGGAATCTTCACAGACATCGGTGCACCCTGCAAAAATGTAATCAGTCATTTCCAACAATGCCATGCTGCCTTTTTAGAAACCAACTATGATGAATCAATGCTTGAAAATGGGGGATATCCATATTTTTTAAAAAGAAGGATATGTGGTGGCAACGGACATTTAAGTAATAAGCAGGCATTGGAACTTTTTACAACCTACAAGCCTTCGTTTATGAGCCATCTGCTTTTATCACATCTCTCAAAAAATAATAATTGTCCCTTACTTGTTGAACAGTTATTTACCAAACATGCAGGTAATGTAAAAATGATTATTGCATCAAGGGAAAGGGAAACGCAGGTTTATCAAATTGGAAATAGTAAGGATACTAACGCGCCTGTATATCGCCATTGCGTATTGCCTTCGCAGCTTGCTTTTGAATTTGTGTAGTTTAATGAGCACGTGGCGTTCGATGGCAAGCACACCCCCTGTAACGCCTATTTTATGTCACCAACCTGTTAAGTGTTCATGAACCGCTCCTTTTTTTTTATACTGATCTTCCTTTTTATTGCAATTATCGCAAGCGCCCAGCCCGATGCGATAGATGAGATTGATACAGACCGGCCCGACCAAACAGAAAGCCCGGTGACAATACTTAGGAAATGGATGCAGGTTGAACATGGCTTTGCCCTGGAAAAAGATAACCAGCTCTCCGTTTACGGAAGCAGTACCTTGTTACGTTACGGCCTTGTAAAAAACGTTGAACTAAGGCTAGAAGCTGATTTCATATATACACCTTCAAACAAATTTTTCCCCGGCCATACAGAATTACTACCCATAATTTTGGGAACAAAAATTTCTTTATGGGAAGAAAGAAAATGGATTCCCAAAACCTCATTGCTCGTGCATGCAGGACTGCCTTTCCTGGCCGCGAAGTCTTTTAAAAATTTTGATGTGCAACCAGGGGTAAGGTTTACCTTTCAGAATAACCTCTCCCAGGTTGTTTCCTGGGGATACAACGCTGGCATAGAATGGGACGGCGAAAACTCAAATCCATACTATTTATACACGTTTTCAAATGGCATAAACCTCAGTAAAAGCCTGTACGGATTTTTAGAACTCTTTGGTTCTCTGAATAAAGATGAACTTCCCCGGCATAATTTTGATGCAGGCCTTTCATTGTCGGTAAGCGATGATTGCAAGGTCGATATTTCATCTGCCATAGGCCTCACAAAAACGGCTCCCGACTGGTCAATAGCCATTGGTATGTCAGTGAGATTTAAAACTTACAGTACCGGGAAAGTTAAAAAATCCTCAAATCTCAACAACTCCGCCAATAAATTATACGGAAATATGACAGCCGGGAATTAAAATATCGCCGGCTTTTCACATATGAAAAAGTCACTTATTTTTGCACAAAATGGGAGTAGATGAAATTGTTCATGTTATTATTAGGCAGTACGCCGGAAGGAAGAAAAATAGAGCAGCATGACATTTTCTTTGGTATTGCAGATACACTCAGGGACCTGGTTCCTGCTATTATTGAATCATGGCCGGAAGCCAAAGGAAATGTACATATTGATGGATGGAGAGCCGTTAATTATGTAGATCAACATGTGGTCGAGGTTTTTGATAAAAAGGCAACCCCTGCAGGGATTTCGGAAAATAATTCAAAATTATTTTTTCTTAACCTGGGAGGTTATAAACAAAATGAATTTGAAGAATTTCATTATAAAATGCTGGTAGCCGGCGAAAATAAATCGATCGCTATACAACAGGCAAAAGCAACGGCATTTTATAAGCACGTGGGATTTAAAGGAGCGACTTCGCACATTGACGATAAGTACGGTGTGGATGTTGATGATGTTTTTGAGATTGCCGACATTTTGCCTCCGGAGGTAAAAGCTAAGTATAGCCTGGTGATATCACCCACGAATATTATTGCAGAAGATGAGCTCCATCTGGGCTATTTCATTCTATCTAAATTGTGATTTACAGTTGTTGTCTATCATGTCAGGTCCTAAGGTGCCATGCTTTAGGTTTCACGAATGCACGCAAGCCTGCATGGGATAACGTTACACCAAATCCTGAATTTTTTCTGCCACTCCATGGAAGAGCAGCGCTCACCCTGTCACAGCAATTCCAATAGCCACTTCCTGTATTTATCTGCTGCAGGATTTTTTCCGCCCTTAATTTATCTGAGCTATAAACAGCAGCCGTTAAGCCGTATTCCGTATCCTGCATTAATTGAATGGCTTCTTTGTCATTTTTTACCTTCATAATTCCAATAACCGGCCCGAACGATTCATCCTTCATAACCTGCATCCCGTGATTCACGTTTGTAAGGACCGTTGGTTCAAAAAAGTATCCTTTGCCATCTATACGGCTGCCGCCGGTGATTATTGTCGCCCCTTTCTGTACTGCGTCGCTTACCTGTTGTTCAAGTACGCCAAGCTGCTCTTTCCTGCTAAGCGGCCCAAGGTAAACACTTTCTTCAGCCGGCAAACCGGTTTTCCAGGATTTTACCTCTTTCACAAATTCATCGATGTAAGTATCATAAATCTTTTCATGTACATAAATCCTTTCAACTGAACAACAACTTTGGCCGTTATTGTAAAAAGCGCCGTCGGCCGTGCCGATTGCAACTCCTTTCACATCTGCAACATCATCGGCTACATATAAAGGATCTTTTCCACCCAACTCACACTGGCAAGGCACCATTTTAGCTGCCGCTTTTTGATAAATATATTTACCGGTTTTATAAGATCCGGTAAAAAAATAACCATCAAACGGGAGCTCTAGCAATATTTCCCCAACCTTTTTTCCTCCTGCTGCAACAACGAATATCTTTCCGGGAACACCTGCCTGCTTCAATAGGTTGCCTATTTCCAACCCTGTTAGTGTTGCGTATTCAGAAGGTTTATACATTACCGCATTCCCCGCAAGCAGCGCTGGCACAAAAACATTCACCCCTACGAGATAAGGATAATTCCATGCCGAGATGTTGGCAATAACACCCAGTGGTTCATAAGATATTTTTTCCTCCAGTCCTTTTTCCAAAGTCATTGTTTCATCCGCTAAATATTTTCCGGCATTATCGGTTAACCAATTAATACGGGACCTGGCACCATTGATTTCATTGCGTGATTGCTGTATCGGCTTTCCCACTTCATCGGTGAGGACCCGGGCGAGATGTTCCATATTGTTTTCAAGAAGACTAGAAAAACTTTTCAGTATCCCGATCCTTTCCTTGAGTAAAACTTCCTGCCACGCTGGCTGGGCAAGCTTCAGGTATTGAAATTTTTTTTCTAACGTATCTTTTGAATCTTCTTCAATTTCCGTTATGATCACTTCTGTTGCAGGGTTTATTATATGCATATCTTTTGATTAAATATTATTGCGAACAGCATCCAAAAAGCTTTCTCTAATATTTTTTGAGAATGCACTTTCTTTATCTTCCATTCTTTCCGGGTGCCATTGCACCAACATGAGGTAGGATTGGCCATCCCGGTTTTTTCTTTCCATGCCTTCAATGATCCCATCGGGTGACAGCGCATTTACAACCAGCCCGTAACCGGGCATATCCACACTTTGATGATGCGCACTGTTTATATTGCCCTTTTCCTGTCGAGTTAATTTGTATAACAATGAATTGATATCTACCTCCACACGATGCTCCCTGTCTACTTTTTCTTCGAATTTCTCGTGATTGAATTTTCCAAACGCGGCAATGTCAGGCACCAATGTGCCACCGAAAAAAACGTTCACAAATTGAAGCCCCCTGCATATCCCCAACACGGGCAGTTGCTTTTCATCGGCGAACTGCATTACTTTCCATTCAAATTCATCCCTGTTTTCATCGATATCTTTCGGGTTGCAATAAACCAGGTAGTCGGGCTGATTGTACAGTCTTGGGTTTATATCGTTGCCCCCGCTAAGGATGATCCCATCACATGTTTCGATATCAGTAAGGTTATTGTCCCGGTAGTTCAATTTTACGATCTCAACGCCCGGCTGATCCCGGATCCATCGATCATAATTTAAATATTTCTCACAATCCGTTATACCAATGACGATATTTTTCATCTTTTTTAATTTTCATTATTACACCTGTTGAATAACTGATGATACTATTAAAGTGCTTTTAAATACAGTTGTTTAAAATTTTCCCTGGTAACCGGTTTCGGATTATTAGGATGAGCAAAATCCGCTATGGCAAGATCCGCCAGCGTTTCAATATGTCCAGGTTTTACTCCTATCGCGCTCAATTTATGCGGGATGTTTATTTTTGCATTCAGGTCAAATAAATATTTCACGACTGCCTCGCCGGTTTCTTCTTTCAATTCCAATGCCCGTGCTATGCGTTTAAATTTATATTCAAACCCTTCAATATTAAATTCCATACCATACGGGATATTTACAGCATTCGCCAGGCCGTGATGGGTGTCCAGCAGGGATGAAAGCGGGTGCGCCAATGAATGTACCAGCCCCAGGCCCTTTTGAAAGGCTACGGCTCCCATCAGGGAAGCTATCAGCATTTTACTCCTGGATTCAAGGTCGGGATTGTTTACAGCTTTTTCCAGTGACTGGTTGATTAATATGATACCTTCTATTGCAATCCCTTCGCACATTGGATGTGGCATTTTGGCAAGATAAGCCTCCATATTGTGCGTTAATGCATCCATGCCCGTTGCGGCCGTGATGAAAGATGGAAGCTCCATAGTTAATAACGGGTCCGCATAGACGATTTTAGCCAATAGTTTTGGAGAGAAAAGAATTTTCTTTTGATGGGTTTCATCGTCCGCAATGACAGCACTCCTGCCAACCTCACTGCCGGTACCGGCCGTCGTTGGAATTGTAATAAAATGCGGAACATCATTGGTCACATAGATATCGCCCCCGACAAGGTCGTCGTACTTAAAGAGGTCTTCGCGGTGATTCACCCGGAGTACAATGGCGCGTGCTACATCCAGTGCGGCGCCGCCCCCGATCCCAATTATAGCATCCCTGCCTGCAGCATCGTACACAAGGGTTCCTTTATATACGTCAGACTTTACAGGATTTTTATGAATGTCATGAAACACTTCAACAGAAATATTTTTTTTATTGAGGTCCTTAATAATTTCTTTAAAAAAATCCAGCCGGGCAACAGTTCCATCAGTAACTATCAAAGGCTTCAGCAGGGCATTTTTTAAAAGGTAGTCACCGAGTTCCTTACTCGAGCCGGCGCCAAACCGGATGGTTGTTGGAAAGTTGTATTGATAGATTTGATTGAAGGTCATTTTTGTTAACTTAATTTATGTAGGCCGAAAGAAATAATTGTCACAGTTAAAAACAAAACGAGGCTAATAAAAAAATTTCAAGTTACCTCCGCTTCACGATTTGTTTGTTCATTATTTATTTTTCGGTATTTATTTTTATCACCGGTACCATCTAATTTTCAAATTATTTCAAAATACCTTTTATATTCCCAATCTGTAACGGCTTTAAGATGCTGACGCCATTCCCATTCACGCGTCTGGACAAAATGATCAACAAACTTTTCTCCCAAAACCTCCTTAGGCAGTTTTGACTCCTTCATCATTTTCGTGGCTTCATCGAGGGTTTTCGGAAGTATTCCGTACGAAAAATCCTTATATCCATTTCCTTTAGTGGCCGGCTGTTTTAATTTTAATTTATTTTTTATACCATACAGGCCGGAAGCAAGTGCAGCGGCCATGGCCAGGTAAGGATTAACATCTGAACCGATGATCCTGGTTTCTAACCGGCACGACTTAATACTACCTGATAAAACGCGCAAGGCAACGGTCCTGTTATCATTCCCCCAGGTAAGTGTTGTTGGTGCCCAGGCTCCTTCAACAAGGCGTTTATAACTATTGATCACGGGTGCAAACATTGGCAAAATATAGGGCAGGCAATATAACTGGCCGGCAATATAACTTTTCATCAGTCCGCTCATTTTCATACTATCTTTTTCGTTGTAAAAAAGATTCTTTATTCCTCCAATATCCCAAAGGCTTTGGTGTACATGGCCGCCGCAACCAGGGAGGGTCTCACTTATCTTCGCCATAAATGTCGCGACACAATTGTGCCTGTATGCAATTTCCTTTACTGCCGTTTTAAATAATACTGCCCTGTCCGCAGCTTCTACAATTTCACTATAGGCGATGGCTGCCTCAAAAGTGCCCGGGCCTGTTTCAGTATGAAGGCCTTCCAGGGGAATATTAAATTTTTTCAATAAACTGAAAAGGTCCGCAAAATATGGGTTCTGTAAAGTGCTTCTAAGAATTGAATACCCAAACATTCCGGGTGTGAGCGGAGTAAGATTTTTGAACTGCTTGTCATTAATACTTTGCGGAGTCTCCGCAAAATTATACCATTCAAATTCCTGCGAGAAGTACGGAAGATATCCTTCCTGTTTTGCATCATTTAAAACTTTTTTTAATAGTTGCCTTGGACACAAAGGTGAAGGGCCTCCGCTTGGGTCATGGATGTCACCGAGGAAAAAAGGCACATCGTTTTCCCAGGGAATTTTTCTGAAAGTAGTAAGGTCTATTTTTGCAGGAGTATCAGGATAACCTGTATGCCAGCCTGTATAGCTACCATTATCATAAGCAACGTCAGCTGCATCCCATCCAAAAATCACATCGCAGAAACTTGTATTGCCATCCCATAGGGTGAAAAATTTTTCTGCGGAAATATATTTACCACGTAATACGCCATCGATATCTGTAAAGGCAATTTTTACCTTCCCCGAAGGATGGTCGTTTACGTATTGCAAAATTTCCTGGGTAGTCATAGCATTTCTTTGATCCACAAAATTTATAATTAATTATTTGATTTTATGTTGAAAAACTTTAAAGGCGGCGTAACAAATGCCCATTAATACCACGTAAATAATTGCCAGCCCCGTATTAAAAATTATCATAGCAATAATCGATACAACCGCTATCACTAAAGCCGTCACAGGAAACATGGGGTACCACATCACTTTAAATGGCCGATTCAAACCAGGCTCCTTTTTTCTAAGCTGCAGAAGTGATATCATAGATACAATGTACAGTGTTAATGCTCCAAATACAGAAATGGTTATGATTTCTGACGTTTTACCGGTGAGTAGTGCAATAATGCCAATCAACATGTTCAACAAAAGCGCATTGGCAGGTGTTTGAAATTTTGGATGTATTTTACCGATGAAAGAAGGGGCATATTTTACCCTGCCGAATTCAAAGACCGATCTTCCGGCTGCGAGTATAATCCCGTGAAATGATGCTACCAATCCAAATAAGCCTACTGTAATAAGCAGGTGATACAACAAATTATTATTGCCCACGACACGCGCCAAAGCCAATGGCAATGGAGAGTCTGAGCTGGTTCCATCTGCCTTATACACAATAGCCTCCCAGCCGGCAACACCAATGGAAGTACCGAAAGTGAGCACGCATAAAATAACAAGGGTTAGTATAGCAGAGCCAAAGCCGATCAGAATGGTACGCTGTGGCCTGATAGCTTCCTCCGCCACGTTGGCAACCCCTTCTATTGCCAGGAAGAACCAAATGGCAAAGGGAATTGCAGCAAATATCCCCTGCCAGCCATGAGGAAGTGAATTATGCTGTAAATTTTCCAGCTTGAAATGTGGTATGGTTACCCCTGCAAATAATAACAGTTCGCCTACTGCTAAAATTGTGATTGCCAATTCAAATATGGCCGCTGCCCTCACTCCATATATATTTAAAGCGGTAAAAACAACATACCCGAAAATGGCGATTGCGATAACAGGTATTTGAGGAAAGAATAAATTGAAGTAAGCGCCTATGGCAAATGCAATTGCCGGAGGGGCAAAAATAAATTCAACATTCTGTGCCATGCCCGCGATAAAGCCAATATCCTTTCCAAGTGCGCGGGTGGCATAGTCAAATGCACCACCGGCTTTTGGTATTGCGCAAGCCAGTTCAGCATAACTGAACGTGAATGTAACGTACATAATAACGATAAAAAAAGTAGCTATCGCCAATCCCAGTGTGCCACCTTGTTCCAGGCCAAGGTTCCAGCCAAAATACATTCCCGAAATAACATAACCGACTCCGAGTCCCCACAACATTATGGGTGTAAGGGTGCGCTTTAATTCATTAGCCGGTGGTATTGGCAAAACGGACATGTTAACTAATTAAATTGTATCATTCTGAATGGTAAAATATTAATTAAACTTAAAACAAAAAATTAATAGTGATCCTGGTAAAGAAATATCCTTACGCTAACCCGAATCAACACGTATTCACTGCTATCATTGTTTTATTTGGTAAAACCCGCAACATTTATCGGTGTTTTTGCGCAGGCAAAGAATTATTATTGATACACAATGGAATAAAAGCCATC
>JBDTLZ010000097.1:0-6074 GCA_039934515.1 Ginsengibacter sp. | reverse complement strand
ATTTAAACAGTATGAAAGTATTATGGGATTGAAACACCTGTTTGGTTACTCCTTGCTCATGATAGGTATGGGCCTGGCGCCACTGGTTCTGGTATTCCTGGGCGACACCCATATATTTAATCCGTTATTTTTATTTTCTCTGGCGATCTGTGCTTTTACTTTCTCCTTTTTGGGCATTTTTATTTTAAAGAAAAGCCGTTAAAAACAACCGTAATACTGCTTACGATTAATTCCTCTGCACACCACAACTTGGTTGTTGCCCACATTTTTTTTAACTTTGTAGGGTAACCACTTCTTCTATTTTTTTTAAATATGCCCGCTCACGATGTATTCCCTGGTTTCAAAATATCATCCTTCTCCCGGTTTTTCCCCCCACTGGGACAAACGCGGGGAAATAGATTCGCGCGATAGTATTTTACTGGATAAGGCAGGCGTAGCTTCGGGTATTTTTAAGTCCTTTCTGATAGAAAAAAACATCCCGTGCTTCTGTGCAGCATTTAATCCAAAAGACGATTTTCATTTGCACAAACTTCCGGAGAGCAGTGAGTTTTTTATTCTGAGAATTGATGAGATTTCACATGCGGGGAACGGGTTGATGATGGCAGGCGATAGATATAACTCAGGAATGTATCCAAAAAAACAGTCGGTGCTATTGCTGAGTTCATTGGAAGAATTTACCTTTTTTGCTCCAGGAGATTCCAGGGTAGAAACGATTGAAATTATGATCCCGCGCAGATTGTTTTTTTCCCGCTTAGCAATGATGTGCCCTTATGCGTTGCTCAAAAAATATATGACCATAAAAAGTAAGAAAGCTCAAATTGGTTCCGGGAACCCTTTATTTACAAACCTCTTCATTAAGATTATGAAAGATGTAAACGAAAAGGTTTCAAACCCGGGCTGTCTTACGCTTAATGCGGCCTCATTACTGGAAATATTTTTTTCAGAACTTTCAGTCGATTTAAATAATTTCCTGGAATCTGAAAAAATTAAAATTTCAAGGGATGAAATTAAGCGGCTAATCATTGTGAGGAAATACCTGGAAATCAGCACACCGCCACCGAACTTTAGCTCATTAACAAAAATCGCGTTAATGAGCAGCACTTCATTGAAAACTAAATTCAAGAAAATGTTTGGGGCAACTATATTTGAATATTATCAAAGTATGCGAATGCAAAGAGCACGCGTTCTTTTACTCACTCATAAATACTCGGTCAAGGAAATTGGTTGCCAGCTCGGTTATTTGAACATGAGCAATTTTACAATTGCTTTTAAGAAAGAGTTTAACCAGCTTCCGCATGACCTTATGAAACTATAAATTGTTCTTTACAGCTATTCAAAGTTTTTGATTTACGGTATAAGGAAATCATAAGATTCACCTTTGCGAAAGAAAGCCGATATTATTAATCCATGAAACGCCAATTAACCAAAGAACACTCTTACCGTGAGTGTTCTTTTAAGAAGGTAAGGTCTCCATTAATTTTTTTTTGCATAGTCCTGGGGAGATCCGGGTTGTCCTTCGGTTTGTTCTTCAGCAATCTCTCTGCAGGCCATGGCAAATATTTTACAAGCATCCACCGTATCTGAAAGAATGGAATTTTGATCTTTATATTTTTCCAGACCTTGAGCACATTTTTCACAGATACCTGCACATACTTCGCAAAGCTGCTGAAAAAATGGGGAACGTTGTGCTTCAAATTTTATACACTGACTGCACATTTCAGCCGTATCGCGGCAGGCATTTATTAACTGGAGATATTGACCATTTTGAATACTCCAGGCAATAAATTCTTCGCTCATCTTCCAACAGGTGAGACATTTCTGCATCCATTCAAAATGTTCCTGCTTTTGCAACCATTTGGTACCACTCATCTTAATATTTTTTTTGAAATAGGAGAAGTATGCTATTGATAAATAGCTCCGATTTTGGACATAAAATTGAATCGAGCGCCGCCGTGGTGTAGCCTGTTTTATTTCAATTTTGCCAATATCTACGGGAGTATTAAATCTTTTGGCTATTTAAAATTAGAAAGAAAATTGAAAAAAACAAATAGCCGTATTTATAAATGTCAATTCTAGGACAAATTTGGGGCGCGCCTGATAATTTTGCTATACATGTAATAGAGGAATTCTTTAATAATCGCCCGGTGGTTTTGCCGGTTTCGATACTGGCTTTTTAGATTTATCTTCAGCGTCTTTATCGGTCTTTTTATTATCCGTAACCTTAGTATCAGTCACTGTTTTTACTTCTGCCGGTTTTGTACGCTTGGAAGTGTCTTTTTTGAATTCATCTCCCATATTAACAGGCCCAATGATCTTTTTCTCTCCGCCGGGTGCAGCATTATTATCCTTAAGCTGTTCCTTATTAAATTCCGATTCAACCGGCACATTATTTTGAGCTGCTTCATAATCCCCGGCATCGCCATTCCCCTGGTCTTCAGTAAAGTCATTCCCTTCGCCTTTTTGAACAATAGCGGCGAAATTCTGATCGGCATATATAGGATCATTGTTAAGTTCTGCAGGTTTTTGAAATTGCGCTTTTGGGTCAATCCCCAGCTTTTTATTGGCATACACTTTTTGCATAAAGAAAGCCCATTCGGGCATGGCCATATCATTACCTCCATTCGTCCATCCGTTCCTTATATGTAAAAACCGGTCATCACAGCCAACCCATACCCCTGCAAGAAGCTGCGGCGTATATCCCATGAACCAGCCATCTGTATTATCATTCGTTGTACCGGTTTTTCCCCCCATTTGACTTTGTATTCCATAAGTGCCGCGCATCGCATGGCCTGTTCCGAAATCCACAACGCCCTGCATCATTTTATACATTGTATAGGCATCAACTTCGCTGATCACTTGTTTCGATTCTGACTGAAAAGACTGTATCACATTCCCGTTCTTATCTTCAATACGGGATATGAATACCGGTTCAGTGTTAAACCCCCTGTTGGGAAACATAGTATATGCTCTCAACATTTCAAAAAGTTGAATATCGGCCGAACCAAGGGCAATGGAAGGAACCATAGGTATATTGCTCTTAATGCCACAAAGATGAGCAAATTCAGCAGTTTTTTTAGCGCCAATGCGACTCATAAGGTCCCATGCTGCAGCGTTTAATGATTTTGCAAGGCAGTAAGCCATTGTACCACCGCCGCCCGAGATCGTTTTGTTTGCCAATGTTATGGCTTTACCACCAATATAGCTTTCCGGAGTTAAACCCGCATCGGTAAGTGCAAGCGTATATAACAATGGCTTGAATGTTGAGCCCACCTGACGGTTGGTAGTGACGTGGTCAAATTTAAACCATTTGAAATCTATACCACCCACCCAGGCTTTCACCTCTCCTGATACCGGATCCATGGCAGCAAACGCTGTCTGCATCATTTGCTTGAAATATTTTATGGAATCAAGCGGTGTCATTACCGTATCGGTTTCACGCTTTGAGTTCCATGCGAATACCTTCATTTTTACAGGCACATAAAACGATTTTTTTATCTCCTCATCCTTTATCTCATCTTCCTTCATGGATTTCCACCGCTCACTTTCTTTCATAGCCCTGTCAAGTATATCCTGCTGGTCTTTCCATACATTTTTTGATAGCTGGCTATTGAACTTTTTTTGCATAATAGCCATATGTTTTACTACGGCCTCTTCGGCATACAATTGCATTTTAGGGTCAATAGTGGTATAAATTTTCAAGCCGTCCCGGTACACATCATAATTTTTTCCTGTGGGGTCTTTATGAGTTTTACACCATTCAATTAATTTTTTGGTCAGCACCGAGCGGAAATAAGGCGCGATACCAAGATTTTCATCCAGCTTTTTAAATTTTATTCCAAGTGGCTTTTTCTTTAAAACAGCCGCTTCAGATTCTTTGAGTACCTCATTGGTTACCATCCGCTCTAAAACGAGGTTCCTGCGATCAAGAGCAGCCTGCGGATGCCTTACAGGATCATATTGGCCGGGGCCACTTAGCATACCAACCAGCAACGCCGCTTCGTCGGTTGTAAGTTCTGATGGTTCTTTCTGAAAATATACCCGTGATGCATTCCTGATCCCAAAAATATTGCCCCAGGAAACGCGGTTGAGGTATAAAGAAAGTATTTCCTGCTTCGTAAAATTTTTCTCCAGCTTAAGCGCGACAATCCATTCTTTGAGTTTATCAATAACTCTTTTTCCTACCCAGCCCGATCCCTGGCCGAGAATGTTTTTAGCCAGTTGTTGGGTAAGCGTACTCCCGCCTCCTTCATGGCCAAAACCCTTGATAGCCCTGCCGATCGCAATTGCATCAATTCCGGAATGTTCATAGAATCTTATATCTTCTGTTGATATCAGTGCGTCAATAACATGGGTAGAGATGCTGTTAAAGTCTGCCGGGCTCCGGTTTTCGGTATATATTTTACCCATCAGGGTTCCATCGTTCGCATAAATTTCTGACGCAAGATTTGCCTGGGGATTCTCAAGTTCCTGGAGAGAAGGTAATTTTCCGAAAAAGCCAAAATAAGCAGAAGCGAACACAATTATTCCCAGCACTATACCGCCCAATACAAGCATCCATAAAATCTTTATAGAATTCTTTAAAGGCGTTTTACCACCGGTAGTCTTTTTTTTATTCCCTGGATTATTTTTGGGGTTCATATTTTTTTCTTTACACCTGGAAAATCCTTTAAGCGCTTAAAATTTCCCGGGATATTTTTTATTCAAAAGTTCTATATAATTCTGCAGGCTTTTATTCTGTTTTAAAAGCTCAAGGTTTGCAGGTGATATGATATAAAACGAATATTTATCAGCGGGGAGCCACGAAATTTCCGACGCTGCATCTTTTTTTATTTTATCCCTGTAAGATATGGCTGCATCAGCAGTCTCAAATTGGGCGAAGACTAATAAGGTCCGGTCTTTGTCAAGGGTGTCCCTGGTAACCTGTATGCCAAGGGCAAAAAACTTTTCACGGTTATACCTGGTCAACGCATTCTTTGCTTCGCTGCTGTATACGGGGTCAACTTTATTAAGCACCATAACCACATATTGAGGTGTTAGCGGGTCAAAAGTAAATGTTCCATTAGTTACCGGCGGCGCCAGTCTTTTCGAAGAATCAATAACAACTTTTTGCGGAATAATTCTTACCTCCCGTGGTTTTTGGTTACTGTTATTAGTGATAGCAGGCTGAATTCCTTTGCTGATCATTGCATCATCATAAACTATTATCTGCGAATCTTCTTTTGCCCTTTCAATAGTTAACTTTGATAAATAACTTTCAATAGAACTTCGTCTCTTCAAAACATCAATCATAGTCGCTGCTTTATCCTTTAAAGGTGACGCGGGGTACTGGGTAATTATCTCTTCAAGTACTTTTGTCGCAGTACTATCGTCCTTCTTGCGGATATAATAAACAGACTCGATATATAACAATTGCGGGCTCCAGTAATTGGTGCCATAGATGCTATCGGCCTGCTGTTTATCTTTTATAGCGGTTTCGAAATTACCTTCAATAAATAAATTGTAAATCCCTTCATACCTTTTTGTAGCCGCGGTATCTTTTTTGGATGGATCCATGGATTCGGGATGCGTTACCAACTGCGCATATTTACTTTTTTCGAATTTATGCAGTAAAAGATTTTTATAGTAGTCCGCTTTTTGCAAATCGCCTAGTTTGCGGTAGCAATAAGAAAGGTTAAGATATATTTCACCTTTGTACAAACTATCCGGAAACCGATTTAAAGAACGCTCATAAGTTTCCACGGCCGCTCCGTAATCTTCTAAAAGGCTTTGATAGTTTTTGCCGAGTTCGAATAAAGAGAGGGATACTTTGCTGTTGGACATATCCAGTTTATCCTTTGTTACCGGCACATTTGCCAGCAACCCGTCAACAGAGATATCGAGTTGCACCGGGGTCGCCGCAGGATTTTTCAAAGCAGTACCGGAAGAATCCCCGGATTGGGTACCATCCGGATTTCCAACAAGTCCATTGGGGTTAGAAGGATCGGAGGGGTCATTACCAGGAGCATTATTATTGGAAGCAATGCCGCCCGCGGCGGCGCGGCGCCAATTATCTGTATTTTGCCGCTTACCCCATG
>JBDTLZ010000096.1:0-7768 GCA_039934515.1 Ginsengibacter sp. | reverse complement strand
AGTTGTTCCCCTTTAGGGGTTAGGGGCAAGAGCGACAAATTGGAATGCACCCGCTAGCTTGTTTACAGGTAATGGCTCCACTAAGACTGCACCTTTTATAGCTATTTAACTTTCTTTACCATCTAAAACCGAAAAAAATGAGAATAAAAACCATTCCTTTCGTAACAACCTTGTTTTACTTTTCTGCTGCCGCCCATTGTACAAGTTGTAATGTCACAGAAAAAAACATCTCCCTGGGAGCACAAAAATTTCTTTTTCTGATGGAGAGAAAAATGCGTCGGAAAAATATGCGCCACCCCGTGACGGGAAGTTTATCAGAGAGCTGGTAGAACACCAGGAAGGTAAGTATGGTTGGAGATTTCTTTACGTAGGCGCTAACCAGGATTCCGAATCTGAAGGTACCAACCGTGGCATTTCTAATTACATGAACTTTAATGCAACCGGTGAGGGAATCGATGTGGTATTTAATGAAATTTCTTTACAAACCAACTCTTTTAGAAAAAGTAAGGACAAATCATTTAATGGTAAGAAAAATTTGTAAAGCCATATTAGCTGATTTTTTAACACCGGTAAAATACCAGGAGCAGGTAAGAAAAGTAAGCCACGACCAGTGCAATTAGCTGGCTATAAAAGGCAGGGTAATTATATAAAATTATTTGAGAAAATCATCTATCATGGCTACTACTAAAGCCGGAATCTTACTTTCTTTATCCGGTGCGCAGATCTCCGCTATGTAATCGCCATGTCCTGCCGGCAGAATCGCCAGCCGGGCATGGGGCAAGGTATGGAATAATGCTACCGCGTGCTCTACCCTGATTACTTCTGCATCGCCATTAATTACAAGAGCCGGAGCCTGTATTCCCTTTATATCTGTATCGCTGATATCTTTAAAGGCTATCATTCTTGCCACATCGCGGTCAAACATAGTTTGCAGTCCTTTTAGATCGGGGTTTGCTTCCTGGTAAGCTTCCTTCAAAGGCCTGGGCATATTATCGAGGGATGCATGTTGAAAACCCTCAAAAAATCCCGGCTGAAGGCCATCCCGTTTGTATGCTGTAGCGATCAATACCAGTTTGTTCACCAGTTCGCCGTGCCGCATTGCGAATTGCAGGGAGGTAGTACCTCCGTTACTGAAGCCCATTATATCCGCTTTTTCAACATGAAGTTGTTTTAGAAGTTCGGCGACATCATCGGCATCCTGTTCGAAACTCAAGGGGCGGTCGATATCGGGGGTATGCCCGTGTGCCTGTAACTCTACTGCAATAACCTGGTGAGTTTTCGCCAATTCAGGTAGTATGCGGCCAAACGTGGACTTTATGGTAGAACCCCCACCATGCAGCAAAATCAGTGGCATGCCGGCGCCGTGGATTTCATAATACATTTTTAAGCCATTTACTATTGCATATTTGCCGGTTGGTTTGGGTTGCGCATTCATTTGGAAATGTGTTATCAATACCAGCAATATAATTATTTTGGATCGGCCTTTCATATGAAGCCATGTTTTGAAAAACAAACTTACAATAGTAGGTGCTAAAGTGCCGGAGGTAAATACCACAATATACAGGGGTATTGCGTCATTTGGTTGAAAAGTGTTGGAGAATGTTGTGACATAATACAATTAAACCCCGTTACCAGGATCAGCCGGTCGTAACATAGAAAAACGGCACCTGTGTAACAGTTGTATCTAAAACAACCATCTTTAAAACCCTTTGCCAATTAATTTATTTTAAACCCCGAAATATAAGTGGGTTCAACAGAGCCTGCACCCTGCACGCTCATATTACCGCCGGTGCGCTGTAGAAATTGGAAATTGTAGAGATCTGCGACATTCAACTGTACATCAAAAGAAAACAGCAGTGAAGAATTAAAAGAAACTCCAAATGAAGGCGCAATCTGGAACTTTTGTGATGAAAGCGTTCCATTGATAAACGTTTCTACACCAAAAGCAGTATTAACGGGTTGCGGTGGTACTACAATACTTATTTCAAAATGGTAAATGCCGGCGTCCCTGGTAGTGAAAGTTCCTGTTGAGGGTTCAAAATTTGATCCCTGGTCATAATATTCTGTGTAAGGGAATAAATTTGTAAATGTATAATTGGGAACAGACTGATTGAAAGTGAGTGCTTCATAAAATGCGCACGGGGCAGTTGTGCTCAACCTGGTCCAACCCGTATCACGCCTGAAATAAATGCTGTTATCACTGGTATTAAAAATAGTCAATCCTTTCGGCGGATTAAGCATGGCACGCATGTCAACATCCGCAATTCGCGGCAGCAACAAACCTTTATTGCTGCTTTCCAGTTCCAGAATCGCATTGCTGTTTATATTCCCGGGGTTGCTGCCTATTTTTACCTGCCCCAAAGATTTAATTGAGAAGAAAATACACGAGAGGAAAATAATTTTTTTCATGTTTATTGAATGAAGTCTAAATAATAAAAATCAAATAAAAACTGACGTTTTTTGTATGCCCGAAAGCGCTGCAGCGTTTTTTCCAGGTGATTTTTTCGCAGTCACACTGAAAATTATTTTAAAGATATTTAAATGATTCACAAAGTCTAAATCAAAATTTATTTTTTCTATTGTTAAATAAAAAGAGAAATGTTTTCCAGTACTGGTCAGCGACGGTAAGTCCTAAAATTCAACCCCTGGCCTGCAAACTACTATGACTCATGAATCGTAGGTAAACTCAAGGGACTACCCAATAATTGTTGGGATATTTTAAACACAATCTTTTCCTGGCCGGGCAACTTGATATAAACTCAGCACGTTCTGAAGTTTTTGAATTAACGCCGGCAGGCCGTGTTTAGTACCGGTAAAATAGTCACCCTGTTTATATTCCGGAAGAATAATTTTATTAATATTCTCTTTTATATCGCTATCGGAGCGCTTTGATTGTAATTTCAAGTTAAGTTATACAATTTTAAAAAAGATTATTTTGATAAAGGGAATGAACTTGCAACTTCCACCAGTGCCGGATGCATGATAAATACTGGCTCTGCCAGGTACGGCCTATCCGAATCTTTTATGGCAGTACTTCCAACCAATGGCTGTCCTTCCGACTATACAATGGGGGGAAAGTAATAGCGCAGCGAAAGTGCCGGCATCCAGCTATATTATTGCGTGGTGTGTGAGAACCGGTAACTTAATTACTTCATCTTTTAATAGCAAGCTAAGATCAGCGCATCTCAAAATTCAGGTTATTCAGCCTCTGGTAGTCCACTACCCAATATTGAAAATATCATTGCAAATACCCGGGTATATTTTGTATTATAAGCGCCTTATATTATTACTCCTGCTGCTCCTTGTTACACAGCGGTATATACTGGCAGCGGCTCTTTTTTAGGTGACAATAGCAATGGAGGTTCCGGCCCGGAATTGTATAACGACAGTGACAGCCCGAATTTACCGCTCAGTAATCCAGGCGATACTTATTCGCAGGTAATTTATACGCCAACGAGATAGTGGTGAATGTGTATAATTATTTTGTACTCTTGCTGCCAATTTTCTCACCAAGCTTTTCAAATTCACTATCGTTTGGTTCCCATAATTCAACTTTGTTGCCTTCTGCATCAATGATATGGACAAACTTTCCGTATTCAACTGTTTCAATTTTATCTGCTATAGTTACCTCTTCTTTTTTAAGCTGATCAACAAGCGCTTCTAAATTTTCTACCCTATAGTTGATCATAAAGTCTTTCATTGATGGTTCAAAATATTTCGTTGTTTCTGCAAACGGGCTCCACTGTGTAAATCCCTTTTTTGTGGTGTCTGCACCTTGCCGCCATTCAAAAACCGTCCCATATTGATTGGTATTAAAACCAAGATGTAGCTTATACCATTCTCTCATTTTTTTGGGATCCTTACATTTGAAAAAGATCCCGCCAATCCCGGTTGCTCTTTTCATTGATGGCTGGTCGGAAGTAATTACCGCAATGAGTGATTTGAAAGCGAAACCAAGCCCGAATGTTGTGGCAAATGCCAGGGTGATTAATATTCGTTTTTTCATTTTATTACAATTAAAGTTTATGAAGTTATTGCCTTTTACGCTTGCTGCCAATGATTGGTACTGGCGAACACGCGGGTAATAAAAATATACTTTGTCAATATTTCAAATCGCTTTCACAAAATCGAATTCCTTTCGAATTTCCCACTTTCTTCCTTCTTCCTGTTCAATGAGGCTTATTTTTTTGAAATCTAACGATGTCGGTAAATTCACTTTAGCTATTTGTTCAAAAATAATGTCGGTGCAGGTTGAATTTCGGGGATGCATTACTGTAACATGTGGCTCATGTTGTCCGGGGTTACCATTTAGCCCTTGTAAAATAAGTTTTCTTAAATTTTGAAACTCTTTATTTTCTCCTTTTGCAGGTATCAATACACCTTTCCCATCTGCAAAGCGAATGACTTGCCCGAAGCAGATTGAAATGCCTTTTAGTTGTAAAGTGGCCAAATTGGTTAATACTTGTTCGAGATTTTCAATTTCGTCGTCTCTGCACAAAGTCACGTGACTTTTTATCAATTCACTTTGGCGTATATTGAACTTTTGACGAACTTTCTCGATATTTCCTGCGTCTTTATCCTCAATGAACAAGGTCAATTGTCTGCGAATTGTGTTAGTCATTTTTATTTCCAGATTAACGGGTCATCGTACTTTGTTAGTCATTATTAGAATTGGCTTTCGCGCCTCGTATCTTAAGAGATAGCTATGCGATGTGGCCTCAGGTATCGTCCCGGCTTTAAAAAGCGGTTGGTTAAAAATAGGCGCCCCAATAGTTAATTTCACAAACGATGAAGTTCAATATTAGTTAGGGCCAGTCGAACTATGTAACAACCTTACTTTTCGGGCCTGTATGTTGAAATCTTTTGATTTGCGATGAAAAAATAATACCGGCCACGGTAAAACAGCGATAAGTGTAAGGTTCCGCATCGGCTAATTTCAATTTTCGAAATCATGAACTACGGGGGATAAAACAATTTTCACCTGGCGCAATATCTATGGCCTTAGCTTCTACAGTAAAAGTGATTACTCGTACTAAATCGTAAATGGTTTCGTTGAAATTTTCGTGAAAATCGGTTTCCGCAACTTTTGCTCCGGCAGGCACTGTAAATTCAAACATGGCTGCAGAACCATCGGTATTAACTGCTTCCGGCATAAAGGCAATTGTATTTTGATCAGCGTTAATTGTTTCTATTTTCATATTAGTAATTTATTATAAAGCAAAACTAATTGCGGGAATCAGTTTCGTCCTTGATTTGATATTGGTAATTATTTATCGGCAATCTTTTTTTTGATGTGATTTAAAGTTTTTGGGTTATGGCTAAATCGCCTGCCTGAAATATAGCCAGGTAAACTATAAATAGTTGAACATTTTTTAGTCGCCCCACCATTTTGCAATACTTCCTGTTGGGTATTGTACTTTTCTATTTGAATGTTTCAATTCCATTGTCATAATAGATCCTGTTTCCATTGTCCTGGTAAAACGCCATTGGAAATTGAAATGGAGGCAGGCTGCTTTTTAATGTCACCTTCCAGGCTTTTGCCAAAAGTTCAGTTTAAGAAAATCCGCTATTTAAATTGTAGTAGCCAAATTCCGCATTTACACAGGAGTCTTTATATTGAAGCCCTTTAAATTCGAACAGTTCAGCATCATCTATAAATAATTTCTTAGTTGCCCGACCGTTAATATAGATTTCGTATTTAATGATGTTCCGTTGGTTAGGTTTCCTGTAAATCCAATAAAATTTCCATTGGTAAATGCGTAGTTTAGATGACTATTGAAAATTGGTAAGTTATTGGCATATTGCATCGTTTGGACGAACCTTGTATTATTATCAGTATATGTTCTTGTGTACCTGTAATTTGATTTAGAAATGCTGTTGGTCAGGAAGAGTGACTTTAGCAAATTGTATTCATCAGCAGCGAAATAAGTTTGCGATGTAACGGGTATTTCAATTTTTTCAATGCAGCCGCTGTTTTCGGCAAGTTTTAATATATAATCCGTATTGGACTTTTTGCAGCCAAAAAGTGTCAATACAAGCAGAAGTGTGATAATATTTTGTTTCATAATGACCTTTTTCAGGCTGACACCAAAAATTCTATAAGCGTTGCATCATATAGTATACAACATTCGGAACATGTAGTTGCAGGAGCGGTTGCTGCAGTATCAGCCCTCGCAAGCCACTGCGGAAATTATAAATTATTTTTAATCATTTACGTTTTTCTGAGTATTGCCAGCCCAGCCCAAGCCTGTCATATTGATTTTGTAAAGTTCGGTTACCGGTCACCAATTTTAGTCGCATTGTGAACGCCTGTTCTTTTTTATAATGTTACAAATAACTCAACCACCACTTGTTCTTATTAGTTTGTTTATAGTTGTCAAACTTTTTGCACAATGGATAAAGCGCCAAAATAACGCTCACCCAAATAAAATAAACCATCACGAGGCTGAAACCATAGCCTTTTAGTTCGTCGACTTTTGTAATAAACACGGATAAAATCATCTTTTGCCATCCAAATCCCGTAAATTCTGCCGCCAATAGTGCTATAAAATGAATAAGATAAATGTGTATGATGTAATAGAAAAATGGAACTCTTCCGAATACGCAAAAGAAGTTCACAAACTTCCCTTTTAATTTTTCAGCGTTTGCCAAAAACAAAAAAGTTCCACCTAATGTCATAAGCAAAAATAATAATGACGGCGGGTATTTGGTTACATTTAAAATAGACATTAAAGTTTTACCGGCATCGCCATAATTTGTCCATCGCGCAGGGTCCCCATATTTATTTATTGCAATTAGCAATAAGAAAAGTGCAACTGCACCAATGCCTATACCATTTAAGAGGTTCTTTCTTTTAACCGGATCGAAAGAATTATTGTAAAACGGACCAAAGCAATAACCCAATGACATGACTGCAATCCACGGTACTAAAGAATAAGACTCGCGAATGTAATGACCCTCTGTGTACTGAAAACGGCTTCGTTCATGTATAAATGCCCATAAAAGATTACCATCAAAATGTATAGTATCCAGTAAGTTGTGCCCAAAAATTACTACACAACTGAATGTCAGAATAGTTGGTCTTGTAAGATGTATAAGACCCGCTAATACTATCATGCTTACCCCCAATTGCCAAATAGTTTGTAACAAAATATTTCTAAAATGAATATCAAAGTGCCAGCCAAAGGTTATTAATGTAACTTCAATAAAAATCAACCATATTCCACGCTTCAACAAGAATATTGATAGTTCATTGGGTGATTTGCGTTTGCCAATCAAAAAAGCAGAAAGACCCGCCAAAAAACTAAAAGCAGGAGCACAAAAATCTGTTATCCATCTTGTAAAATAAATAGGCAATGTACTTTTTGCTGGGTCAGATGGGTCAAAGAAATGTGTTGAGAAATGAAAATAGTCACGTACATGATCAAGAGCCATTATAACCATCACCAGCCCTTTTAAAAAGTCAATGGATTCAATCCTGTTTTTCGTTGTCGATGTCAAAATTTGACTGTATTGATTTTAGCGTTACCATTTTTGTAATGTGTCGTAGAGATGTATCACAGATTGATTCTTCATCCACCAGGTTTTGTCAACTTTTGTTTTGCACAGTTTTCTAAAGGAAGCCGCATAAATTTTATCGTAAGTATGTATAAGTGCCTGCTGCTACTGCTGTTGCCCATTTATCCAGTTTATCTTCCAGTACAGAAAGGGGAACACATTCCGTCCTGCCCTGAAAATATCGGGAAAATCATAATTAATATTAGTTGCA
>JBDTLZ010000095.1:0-6770 GCA_039934515.1 Ginsengibacter sp. | reverse complement strand
ATAAATAATTTTATATATGCAGGTAAAAGATCTTAGCGAAATACATGAAGAGATTACTAACATGTTTCCATGGCCTCAAAAAAAAGACGATTGGGATGAATACCGGCTTTCAAAACAGCAGGTTGATTTTTTCAAAGAGAGTGGATATCTCGCCGGCATAAAGATGTTGAATGAAGAACAGGTAAATTTTTTAAGAAAAGATCTTTTGGATTTAGCGGATCCGTCGCATGAGGGTAATTCGCTTTTTTATGAATTTAACAGTAATGAGTCTACCGACCCTACAACAATTTTATTTCATGCACTTGGTGGCTGGAGAATTACGCCTGCATTTCACGATGTATTGTGGAATCCAGCCTTTGTAATGGCCGCAAGCCAACTGCTTGATGATAAGCCGGTTCGGTTTTGGCACGATCAGTTATTTTATAAACCCGCTAAAAAAGGAGGCGTTGTTGCCTGGCACCAGGATTATTCTTATTGGACAAGAACAAAACCCATTGCCCACATTACTTGCTGGACGGCACTTGATGATGCCACCCTGGAAAATGGTTGCCTGCATTATATTCCTGGTAGTCAGAACTGGGGGCTACTACCAAAGCCGGTAATTGCAGGGGCGTTACACGGAATAAAAGATTTCCTGACTGAAGAACAAAAAAAAGCCTTTGACCATCCAAGCCCGGCACCGGTGAAGGCAGGTGAAGCCATCTTTCACCATTCGCTTACCCTACATGGTTCAGGCGAAAATAAAAGTAACCATCCGAGGAGGGCATTTGTTATCAATGCCTTTGCCGACGGAGTTTTATCGGATAGTGATGAATCGTTACTTGAAGGTGTTCCCCCGGTAGCAAGAGGAAGAAAAATGGAAGGGCAGTTTTTCCCATTATTATTTGAAGGAAACGACTCCGTAAAAAATTAACCGGGTCATGCACCGGTCTTTTAAAAGAGTGGCTTTCTGCCGATGGTGGTTGTAGCGTTGCATCGAACATATCTTACAAATAAGATAGGAGTGGATCGTACCTGGTAGGTATATGATCAAGCGATCTTCATTGAAATATCATATTTATGAAATAATTTTTATTATCCTTTATAAGAGAAGATATATTAAAGTACATTTATCCAATATTTTTTAAAACTAACGTTACTCAACAATATTGCATGATACCAGCTCAAAATGTGATACCTTTTTCCAGCGAAAAAATAATTCCACCACAAAATAATTTTACCAGCCGGCGACTTTATTCATTAGATGCGCTGCGTGGATTTGATATGTTTTGGATCATGGGCGCCGACGAAATTTTTCGCGGACTTGCGAAGATAACCGGCTCTCCATTTTGGATTGCCATTGCCAACCAATTTACCCATCCGGACTGGAATGGATTTCATTTCTATGACCTTATATTTCCATTATTCCTGTTTATGGCTGGCGTCGCTACTCCTTATTCTGTTGGCAGGGAACTTAAAAACGGGAAAACAAAGAAACAGGTATTATGGAGGGTAGTGAGAAGAGGCCTTATCCTGGTGATCCTGGGAATTATTTATAACAATGGGTTGCAGCTACGGCCTTTTGCAGACATCCGTTTTGGCAGCGTCCTGGGAAGAATCGGTCTTGCATATATGTTCGCCAACATCATCTATATCTATTCAAAACAACGTGCTCAAATTATATGGTTCTGTTCCCTGCTCATAGGTTATTGGCTCTTACTGAAATTTAATGCAGCGCCGGGCTTCCCAATGGGAGACCTGACCATGGAGGGAAATTTTGCATCTTACATTGATCGCAGCATTCTTCCCGGAAAACTGTACCTGGGCATTCACGATCCCGAAGGCCTGATGTCAACAATTCCCGCAATTGGTACCGGCTTATTAGGAATTCTCGCAGGTAGCTATATTAAAAATGCGGCTGTTAGCGGACAAATAAAAGCATTGCGGCTGGCTATAGTCGGCATTATTTCAATCGGGCTCGCATTAATATGGAATTTTGATTTTCCCATTAATAAAAATCTCTGGACAAGCTCCTTTGTATTAAATGTTGGCGGTATTAGCTTAATACTGCTGGCGCTTTTTTATTATATAATAGATGTGCTGGGGTATGTAAGATGGTCCTTCTTTTTCAGGATAATCGGCATGAACTCGATCCTGATCTATATGTCGGGCAGGTTTATTGACTGGGAATATTCAACCAACGGATTTTTTAAATGGTTGGGAGAACTTGTGGGTAATCCGGTGAATGCAATTATAATGGCTATCTGCTACGTTATGGTAAAATGGGCTTTCCTATATTTTATGTACCGCAAAAAGGTCTTTTTAAGGGTGTAACCTTGCTAACTGTTATGGCCATATTGGTTCTAAATAAATCGATCCATCCTTCACCATTTCATAGTCTTTTTTAGAGTATTCCTATTGATTTTTAAAGGCAATGCTGTTCCTTCACCGGATTTTTTAACACAGCTTTGGATTGTGGCCGCTGGCCTGTAATTCAATTACCTTGTGCAACAAAAAAAAGTATGATAACTATTTTACAAGGATCCAACCTGGATATCAGGGTATTGGAATTGAGAAATTATTTACTAAAACCAAATATAGCTGAGAAGTTTAGTGATTATTTTGCTACTCATTTTGTACAGCCTATGGCTGTGTTAGGAGGTTATACTTTAGGGCAATTTAAAATTAAGGGGGTACACGACAGGTTTATTTGGATGCGTGGTTTCACTGATATGACCACCAGGCTAAAATTTCTTAATGATTTTTACGTGAATAGCCAGGTATGGAAGGAGTTCGGGCCAGGTGCTAATGATATGATGATAAATTCAGACAATGTTTACCTGCTTAAGCCACTTTTCGATGATAAAAATCCCGGAGATGATGACAGGGATTTTAATGGAAACATAATTACAAACAAAAAAGGAGTTATTGTTGTGGATTTTTACATTTGTAATGGAACACTTGAAAAAGCAACCAACCTGATGACTTCCGCGTATATCACATTTATTAAAACCCTAGACATTCACAATATTTCATTCTGGATAAGTGAAATGCAGGAAAACAAATTTCCAGGATTACCTGCCTTCCAGGATAAAAATCTCTTACTCACTATAACCAGTTTTAAAGACGAAATCGAATATCAAATAAAACAGGAGCAAATGGCCGACTCCATGATAAATGTTCCGAACTTCTCCTCGTTGAAAAATTCAATGCTTGAACTGATAACTACCCAAAGCCAGTTGGTTCTTTACCCTGCCGGCTAAAACAATTTATCGTCACCTCCAGTTAACAAATGCAATCATCAGTCCTTTAACATATCCATGACAGCCTTTCTTATTTCATGAATCGGTTTTGGCGTATTGCAAAGCAATACGTAAAAAATATTTTTACCAGGCAGCCATACATAATCGCTTATAAAGCCTCCCTGTGATCCCGTATGCCCGATAAACTTTCCGCCTTTTTCATCAAAGATAAACCAACTTAATCCCATAAAAAATGCCGTCGTGTCTTTCCATCCAGGCATTGGGTATATTGTCCTTGATCTTTTTATCCATTCGCTGTCGAGAAAAATATTACCCTGAATGGCCTTTTCATATTTCCAGAGTTCATCCACACTGCTCCATATACCGCCGTTCCCTGCGGCGCAAAAAGTTGGTTCTTCTCCATAATCCTTTTCAATGAACTGGCCGGTGGCATTTGTAATATATCCATGCGCAACGCCCGTATCGGGATGGTGCCCATCTGTAATAGTGGAAAGCCTCATTCCAGCCGGTTTGAATATAAGGTTACTGATATATTCCTGCCATTTTTGACCAGTCACTTTTTCTATAATCAATGCAAGTGCATCAAATGCGGGGTTAGAATATTTCCACTTTTCTCCCGGAATAAATTCCAGTGTATCATTTTGCATAATGGGCGCCCAGTTTTCAGCGTCATTTGCAGTTAGATAAAAGATGCTGTCCTTTTCTACCGCCCTGTTATCGGGTAACCCGCTGGTATGAGTAAGGAGGTGATAAATTTTAACCTGCTTCGCAATTGCTGGGTTCTTAAAAGTTTTAAAATATTTCCCAAGATTGTCGTCAAGCGAAAGCTTGTTTTCCTTTGCCAATTTTAAAATACCATAAGCTACAAATGTTTTGGTAATACTGCCAATATTAAATAACGATGTTGTTGTGATCACTTTTTTTGACCTGGTGTCTTCGAGGCCAAAGCCTTTTTTATAAATTATTCTTCCATTCTTTGATATCAATACAGCACCTCCGGGCTCATCTTTTTTGAATTGCTGTGCAAACAACGAATCAAACCTTGAAGTTTCACCCTGGGCGACTGCTGTATGAGGTAATATAGAAATAATTACCAGGAAGAAAATTAATTGCATACTTTATTTATTGTATTGCTTATTTAAAGCCATTCCCGGGTAAACCTGTATCCCAATTCCTATTATAAAAAAGAACCCGGTCATAGAAGGCAATGCTTTAGACAAAAATAGTTTTATTATATTAGCGAAAGGTCCCGGTCTTACCTGTATTATTTAATTGAAATATTGTAAAATGACGACTGAACATAACCTGGCAATTTATAAAATGCATCGGACAGGTTTGCCTCTACATGATTTCATCAGCCATTTTACTTATTATAAAAATCATACACCACACCACAGTATTGACCGCTTTCTTCCCAACGGTAATATCGAGATTGTTATAGACCTCACGCAAACGCCTAAATTCATTTATGATAACACAACCCTTACCGAAATCCAGGCCTGTAAGGAGTTATGGGTTTCAGGGATCAGGAACAATTACATCACTATTCCTTCAGGGCTGAATTCTGAAATGTTCATTATTAATTTTAATAAGGGAAAGTCATGCCCATTTCTTGGTTTTCCCCTGCATGAAATAACAGATAAGGTTATAGACGGCGGCCTGGTTTTAAATAAAATTTTTCTGCGGTTAAGAGACCGTTTATTGACGTGCAACGGTATAGAAAAGAAGTTTGCCATTGCTGAAGAAGTTTTAACCAGGCATTTTAGGAGCGCACTTGTTACCAATCCCGTAATTGAATATGCGGTTAATAGAGTTCTTGCTGCACCCGAAATGACGGCAATCAGGAATATCGCTGCCAGGACCGGCTATTCATCGAAACACCTCATCCACCTTTTCGAACATCATGTAGGCGTATCACCGAAATCCTTTTTGCGAATTATCCGGTTCCAAAAATCCATCCTTGAAATCGAACGCAATGGCTATACAAACTTTACGAGCCTGGCTTTGGATTGCGGTTACTACGACCAATCGCATTTTATTGCCGATTTTAAGAACTTTTCTGGTTTCACCCCGGTAGAATACCTGAAAAGAAAAAACAATCAACTCAACTACGTTCCCGTGAGGTAAATTTTTTCCTATGTAAAAAAGTATTTTCTTTTTTATTTTGAAAAAGTTTAAAAATGAATATATCTACTATAAACTGGATGGCGGTAGTTGCCGCTGCAGTAAGTACTTTTCTATTGGGTGGATTATGGTATTCACCCGTCCTTTTTGGAAAAATATGGGCAAAAGAGACCGGGCTCCAGGAGGAAGAATTAAAAGCGGGGATGGGAAAGGTTTTCGGATTTTCATTGTTATGGTCATTAATTATGTCGTTTAATCTTGCCATGTTCTTAAATGATAAAAATACCACAGCCTCCTGGGGCGCTATTGCAGGATTACTTGCCGGTTTTGGATGGGTGGCAATGGCCATTTTTATCATCGGGCTTTTCGAAAGAAAAAGCCTGCGCTACATGCTTATTAATGCCGGTTACATGATACTTTCATTTATTATAATGGGGATTATTTTGGGAGCCTGGCGATAATTCTGCCGTTAATTCTCTGATAATTGTATTATTATTGCCATGCTAAATGATTCAAGCTTTTGCATGATTTGGCCTTACTTCAATCTTTAATCGCCTTTCGATGCATCGGGGCAGGCAATCGGGTTCATCAAAAATGCCTGGTCCCAACTGAATTATCTGGCAGGTAATAATAGATCAGCCATGAAGGTATACCAGCATCGGATACAACTAAAAGAAAGAAAAAGAGGATTTCACCTTATAACAGGGGAAATTATCAGCAGCATCCCGCAGATAATTGATTTTAAGATTGGGATGTGCCATGTTTTTATCCAGCATACTTCAGCTTCGATAATATTAAACGAAGATGCAGACCCATCTGTAAGAAGGGATTTTGAGATGTATTTCAATAAAACGGTTCCGGAAAATGATCCGGAATATTTACACGACACAGAAGGGGCCGACGATATGCCGGCTCATTTAAAAGCCGCGATGCTGGGAAGTTCTGTAATGATCCCGATCACCGAGGGTGCCTTGGCGTTGGGCACGTGGCAGGGCATTTATTTATGCGAGCACCGAAATGAGATACACCGGAGAACTCTTGTAATCACGATTTGGGGGGTGTAAATTTTTGATATTTTCCCATCAGGCTTCCCTTGGCAAGAAGATTTGGTTCCATTGCCTCTTGCAGCATATTTTTATCTGAGCCTGCAGGTAAATCTAACCTCTTATCCAAAGCAAACACATTGAAATAATACCGGTGATAACCGGATGGCGGACAAGGGCCATGATAGCCGGTTTTTCCTGCGCCGTTCTTCCCACTTATTCCAGGAATCTTATTTTCTTCAACAATTTTTCCAGGAGGAATATTCCATACAAGCCAATGATCAAATGTTCCTTTTGGAGCGTCAGGATCTTCCACAATTATTGCGAGAGCCTGTGTACCTCCCGGTATGTTTTCGATATG